>CAKKSJ010000238.1 GCA_919902965.1 Burkholderiales bacterium | reverse complement strand
ATGACGACCTCGATTCGACCGGCACCCAGGTGAACAACAGCTTCGACGGTTCGAGCAGCCTGTGGGTGCTGGACGGCGTGCTCAAATGGGCACCAAACGGCAATGCCACCTATACCAGTTTCAAGCTGCAGGGCGAATATTTCCGGCGCCGGGAAAACGGCAGCTTCACCTACGATACCGCCGCGGCTTCGCTCGGCACGCAAAGCGATTCCTACCGCTCGGCGCAGTCCGGATGGTACGCGCAAGGCGTATACCAGTTCATGCCGCGCTGGCGCGCGGGCTATCGCTACGACCGGCTCGATTCGGGCAGCGTGAACCTGGGATTGGTCGACAGCGGCGCGCTCGCTGCAGCCGATTTTCCCATTTACGCTGCGCACAAGGCGGCGCGCAACACGCTGATGTTCGACTTCAGCCCTAGCGAGTTCGGCCGCCTGCGACTGCAGTTCGCGAGCGACAAGTCGCGGCTGGGGGTGACGGACAATCAGGTGTTTCTGCAGTACATCATGAGCCTGGGCGCGCACGGCGCGCACAAGTTCTGAAGGCGGGCCGCCAAATGAGGATGGATAGTGCAATGAAAGCAATCAAAAAAATGTTCGGTTTGTTTGTGCTGGCGGCAGCGGCTTCGTCGCAGCCGGCACTGGCCGCGCTCAAGGTGCTCGCCTGCGAGCCGGAATGGGCCGCCTTGGTGCAGGAACTGGCCGGTGACAAGGCGTCGGTATCCAGTGCAACCACCGCCTTGCAGGACCCGCATCATATAGAGGCCAAGCCCAGCCTGATCGCGCGGGCCAGGAACGCGGACCTGCTGGTGTGTTCGGGCTCGGAGCTGGAAGTTGGCTGGCTGCCCTTGCTGATCAGGCAATCCGGCAACCAGCGGATACAGCCGGGAACGCCCGGGTACCTGGAAACATCTCAGTTCGTAGCGCGGCTGGACATTCCCAAGTCGATCGATCGCTCCCTGGGTGATATCCATGTGGCGGGCAACCCGCACATCCACCTCGATCCACGCAATATCGCGAAAATCGCGGAACTGCTGCGCGACAGGCTGGCGCACCTCGACCCCGTCAATGCCGGCGTCTACGCTACGCGCACGGCGGCATTCCTCCTGCGCTGGCGCGATGCGATACGGCGCTGGGAGACCGAGGCGGCGCCCCTCAGAGGGCTGAGCATGGTCGTGTATCACCGAAACATGGCGTATCTGAACGCATGGCTGGGCTTGCGCGAAGTCGGTAGCCTGGAACCCAAGCCAGGCATACCGCCGACGACCGCCCACCTTGCCGGCCTGATCACGCGCATGCAGGCTGAACCGGCCAAGCTGATCGTGTACGTGGCTTACAACCATCCCCAGGCAGCCGATTTCCTTTCCGGGCGCACCCGCATACCTGCAGTGATGCTGCCGTTTACTGTGGGCGGCAGCGAGCGCGCGAAAGACCTGTTCGGCCTGTTCGACGACACCCTGGCACGGCTGCTGGCGGTAGTCAAATGAGCGATCCGCTTGAAATCCTGTCGATACTGGGTCCGGCGTTCGTCGCCGGAATTCTGGTCACCGCGGTACTGGTTCCGTTCGGCTTCGAGGTGCTCAAGCGCGGCATCGTGTTCATCGACCTCGCGGTGGCGCAGATCGCGGGCCTGGGTGTGATATTCGCCGATTTCCTCGGCTGGGAACCGCTGGGCGTTGCGGTGCAGGTTTCGGCCCTGGGCGCCGCCCTGGGCACCGCGCTGCTGCTTACCTGGACCGAGCGCCGCTGGCCCGAGGTGCAGGAGGCGATCATCGGCGTGGTGTTCGTCCTGGGCGCGAGTGCCGCCATCCTGCTGCTTGCGAGCAATCCCCACGGCGGCGAACATCTCAAGGACCTGCTGGTGGGCCAGATTCTATGGGTGAATTCGACGCGACTGCCCCTGCAGGCCCTGATCTATGCTGCCATACTCAGCCTCTGGTTCGGCCTGGGGGCGCGTCTGGGACGCGCAGGTTTTTATGTGCTTTTTGCCTGTGCCGTGACTTTTTCGGTGCAATTGGTCGGGCTTTACCTCGTTTTCGCGTCCCTGGTGCTGCCGGCCCTGGCGACGTACTATGCGCTGCGGCGGCGCCAGGCAAAAGCCTACGCGGTCGGCTTGCTCGGCTACGCTCTGGGCCTCCTTGCGTCTCTATGGCTGGATCTGCCCTCGGGCGCCATGATCGTATGCGCCATGGCGCTGGTGGCGGTGCTGGCTGCCGGCTTCGAGCGACGGCCCGCGACTTGAGCAAGAAATCGGGTTGATTCCCGATAAAGCGCCCCAATATTGACTAATCGAGCGTACCGGATCCCAAAAATGGAACAGTTCCGCGGTACCACCATCCTATCCGCGCGGCGCGGCCAGAGCGTTGCGCTAGGCGGAGACGGCCAGGTTACCCTGGGCAATATCGTGATCAAATCCGGCGCGCGCAAAGTGCGGCGCCTGTATCACGAGCGCATACTCGCCGGATTTGCCGGTGGCACCGCCGATGCCTTCACTTTGTTCGAGCGTTTCGAGGCCAAGCTGGAGAAGCATCAGGGCAATCTGCTGCGTTCGGCAGTGGAACTGGCCAAGGATTGGCGCAGCGACCGCATACTGCGGCGCCTGGAGGCGATGCTGGCGGTGGCGGACCGCGAAAGCTCGCTGATTATCACCGGCATGGGCGATGTGCTCGAACCCGAACTCGGCCTGATCGCCATCGGCTCGGGCGGCCCCTATGCGCAGTCCGCGGCGCGCGCGCTGCTGGAAAACACCACGCTCGCGCCCAAGGACATCGTCGCCAAGTCCCTGGGCATCGCGGCCGACATTTGCATCTATACCAATCAGCAAGTTGTGATCGAAACCCTCGATTGATGAAACTGAACTGAGGCCGGCCTTGTCCAATACTTTTCGCGAACAAGTCACGTCGCACATGACCCCGCAGGAAATCGTCCACGAGCTGGACAAGCATATCATCGGACAGGACCGCGCCAAGCGCGCGGTCGCCATCGCGCTCCGGAACCGCTGGCGCCGGCAGCAGGTGGCCGAGCCCCTGCGCCACGAAATCACGCCGAAGAACATACTCATGATCGGGCCGACCGGCGTG
>CAKKSJ010000237.1 GCA_919902965.1 Burkholderiales bacterium | reverse complement strand
GAGCTTCGATTCCTGCGCGCACGGCGCCGGGCGCAGGATGAGCCGCAGCGCCGCGAACAAGCAGTTTTCGGCGGCGGACCTCGCGCGCCAGACCGAGGGCGTGGTCTGCCGCAAGGACCAGGGCGTGGTCGATGAGATCCCCGGCGCCTACAAGGACATCGACACGGTGATGGCGAACCAGTCCGACCTGGTGGACGTGTTGCACACGCTGAAACAGCTGGTGTGCGTGAAGGGCTAGCAGGCCGGCACCGTGGCGGGCCAAGTTAAGAGCTCATTACAAAACGAGGGGACATCCCCTGCGGGGACTTGCTTCGCGGCGCCTCCCCTCGCGCTCCCCTAAATCAGGGCCATTTCGGTAATTCTGAAATGGCCTCTAAGCTAAAATGCGCGGCTGGCGGCGATACCCGAGGAAAGGAAGTTCATGGATCTGGATCTGAAAGGCAAGCGCGCCCTCGTTACCGGCGGCTCCAGGGGCATAGGCCGCGCCTGCGCGCAGGTGCTGGCCGAAGAAGGCTGCATGGTCACCATCGCCTCGCGCGACGCGCTGGCGCTCAAGGCCGCGGCCGCCGACATCAAGGCGAAGACCGGCGCCGAGGTGCAATGGCGGGCGGCGGACCTGTCGCAGCGCGGCGCGGCCGAAGCGCTTGCGGCCGGCGCGGGCGATCTGGACATTCTGGTCAACAATGCGGGCGCGATTCCCGGCGGCGATCTGCAGACGGTGGACGAAGACAGCTGGCGCCGCGCCTGGGACCTGAAGGTGTTCGGCTACATCAATCTCACGCGCGCGGTGTATGCGCGCATGCAAGCGAAAAGGAGCGGCGTGATCGTCAACGTGCTCGGCAACGCCGGCGAGAAATTGAATGCCGCCTATATCGCCGGCAGCACGGCGAATGCCGGGCTGATGGCATTCACGCGCACGCTCGGCGGCGTCGCGCCCGCGGACGGCATCCGCGTCCTTGGCGTGAGCCCGGGCCCGGTGGCGACCGACCGGCTGGTTTCGCTGTACAGGCAAATGGCCGCGGCGAAGCTCGGCGATGCCAATCGCTATGAGGAATTGTTCAAGGGCATGGCCTTCGAGCGGCCGGCGACGGCCGAGGAGATCGCCTGGACGGTGGCGTTCGCGGCCTCGCCGCGTTCGTCCTACACCAGCGGCATTTACATCACCGTCGACGGCGGCATCGCGGCGCGCTCCTGAGGAGGGGTCAGCGGCGCCCGCTGCATCCAGGATCAGAACGCCGCCTGGCACCGCAATGAAACGCCCGCCGGCCGCCGGACGATAGAAACCGTTGAAGCCGCTGGAAACGGGGCAGCGCGGCAGGCGCAGCCGGCGGCGGCGTCAGCGCAGTTCCTCGGTGCTGAAGCCGGCCGGCAGTTGCGCCGGAATCCAGGCGCTGCCTTCGAAGGCGCGCATATGGCCGCCGGAATTGATGACCACATCTGGCGTATCCAGCGCGATGCGCCCAGGGCCCGCCTTGGGCCGCCTCGCAGATTCGGCCACCATGGTGTCGAAGTGTTTTCCCAGCAAGACCTTGAGGTCGGGCAGCATGGGCCCGTCCCAGGTGACAGCGAACACGACGCCGCCGGCCGATACATATTCGCTCACGCGCGTGCCCGTCGCCAGGAGCGTGTTGCGCACCAGGTAAGCCGTCCCCGCGGCGCTGACGCCAGCCACAAGCGTGCTGGCCTGCGTATCGAAGGTCTCCGCGGCTCCGCCGAGCGCGGCATGGCCGGCGCCCGCGTAAGCCAGCAGCAAGACCGAAAGCCATTGCGCAGCGCGCAGGCGTGTACGCATAAGTAATCCCGACTCCATTGCGGCAATCCCCTGGCGTGAGCGGGGAAATGCATACCGATATCCGACGAACAGTTGAATCTAGTACAAATTCCGCATGCGAGCTGAAAACAATTGTTACCGGCACATGCATGCGCATACATGGGCACGAACGCCCACGCAGCTTGCCGCCTGGTGTAGAGTAAGAGGCCATTTCAGAATTACCGAAATGGCCCCTGACTTAGGGGAGTATGCGGGGATGCGCCGCGAAGCAAGTCCCCGCAGGG
>CAKKSJ010000236.1:8539-15432 GCA_919902965.1 Burkholderiales bacterium | reverse complement strand
TCCAGGCGCTTGCCCGCAGCGCCGCCGGCCTCGAGCACGCGCCGCACCTCCTGCAAATGCGCAGCCAGCCGGTTGAGTTCCTCGGCGACGTCGACCTTGATACCGAACACCGCAATTTCCTGGCGTATGCGCTCCTCGTCGTTGGTAGCCAGCGCGTCGCGCAGCCGCGCCGCGAGCTTCTCCTGGTAGGCGGCGACCGCCAGCGGCAGCAGCGGCGCGACTTTGTCCACCAGCGCCTGCATCGCGGCGACGCGCTCCAGTATCATCTCCCGCAGCTTGGCGCCCTCCCGCGCGCGCGTGGCGCAGAGATCGACCAGCGCGTCGCGCATCAGCTCCAGGCAGGGCTCGCGCAAGGCATCGGCGGCAATCGCGGCATCGCCCAGCATGCCGGGCCAGCGCAGTACTTCGCCCGTGCGCAAGGGCTCAGCTTCGGGCATGGCGGCGCGCACCTCCAGTTCCAGCAGCGCCAGTTGCGTCAGCAGCTCAGCATTGAGCGAAAGCTGCCTGCCTGCGGCCTGCGCCGGCGTGAAGCTGACACGGCAATCGATCTTGCCGCGGCCGATTTTCGCGCCTATCAGTTCCCTCAATGTCGGTTCCAGGGCGCGCAACTCCTCGACCAGGCGAAACTGCAGGTCGAGAAAACGGTTGTTGACGCTTTTCAACTCCACGAATATGGAGCCCTGCAAAGTTTCGCGCGTCAGCGCGGCATATCCGGTCATGCTTTGAATCATGGTTGCCCGCGAAAGTAGGTGTTGTTGAATGCCGGAGACCCGGGAACTTTCCGCTCAAGGGGATCGCAAGCTGCGCAGCGCATATCCCAAAGACCGGGAAATATCCTATCTGCAGATACGCTTTACATTGCCTGCCCGCGAACCGAAAATGCCCGCAGCCACAGACATCTTGACTGCAATCATAACAGAGGCCGCAGGCGCGCAATGCCGACGCAAGCCAACCAGCCGCTCCCCGACGGTTATCAGCTGCAAAACTACCGTATCCGCGAGGTGCTGTCCTGCGGCGGCTTTTCCATCGTCTATCTTGCCGACGACGAGAACGACGTGCCGATGGCGATCAAGGAGTACCTGCCCGCTACGCTCGCGCTCAGAAAGCAGGGTGATGTGCTGCCCGCGATCGCAGCGGAAGACCTGGCCACTTTCCGCTATGGAATGAAGTGCTTTTTCGAAGAAGGCAAATCGCTCGCGGGCCTGTCCCACGGCAACATCGTGCGCGTGCTGAATTTCTTCCGCGCCAACGAAACCGCGTACATGGTGATGCGCTACGAGCGCGGCCGCACGCTGCAGGAGCACATACGGCGCCAGAGCGGCGGCATCAGGGAAGACTACATTCGCCGCGTCATCACCCAGCTGCTCAACGGGCTGCGCGAAGTGCACACGAACAAGCTGCTGCACCTGGACATCAAGCCGGCCAACATCTATATCCGCAACGACGGCTCCCCTGTCCTGATCGATTTCGGCGCGGCGCGGCAGACGCTCACCGAACAAACGACGCGCCTGAGCCCGATGTTTACGCCGGGCTTCGCCTCGCCCGAGCAATACCGCAATCCCGGGCTGCTCGGGCCGTGGAGCGACATTTACAGCGTCGGCGCGACCATGTATTCATGCATCGCCGCAGGCATGCCGCCGCCCGCCGACCAGCGCCTGGACAAGGACCGGTACGTGCAGGCAAGAAAGCAGTGGACCGGCAAGTACTCCGAGCAACTGCTCCAGACCATAGACTGGTGCCTGCGTCTGGATCACCTGCGGCGGCCGCAAAGCGTGTTCGCGCTGCAAAAAGTGCTGCTGCGCGAGCGCGACCCGTCCGCCTCGCTGACCTCGCGCACGGCGGGCTTTCGCGACATGGTGCAAAAACTCGCCAACTGGCGACCCGGCCGATGAATTGAATCATGCAATTCTCAATCTACCAGGAGAGCCGGCGCGGGACGCGCAAGTCCAACCAGGATCGCATCGCCTACTGCTACAGCCGGGACGCAGTGCTGATGCTGGTCGCGGACGGCATGGGCGGGCATTTGCGCGGCGAGCTGGCGGCCGACATCGCGATGCAGCACATCAGCGCGGCATTTCGGCGCGAAGCCACACCCCGCCTGGACGATCCGCGTTCGTTCCTGCAGCGTACGATCACCGCAGCCCACCGCGCGATCGTCCGCAATGCCGGGGAGAGCGGGCTGCCGGAATCGCCGCGCACCACCTGCGTCGCCTGCATCGTGCAGGACGACACCGCCTGCTGGGCGCACGCAGGCGACTCGCGCCTGTACCACATCCGCGCGGGCAGAATCCTGGCGCAGACCAGGGACCATTCCCTGGTGCAGCAACTGATAGACAGCGGACGCGTACGCGAGGAGGCAGTAGCCGCGCACCCGGACCGCAACCGGATTTTCAACTGCCTGGGATCGCAAGGACTGCCGCGGGTGGACCTGTCGGAGGGTACGCGGCTTAACACCGGCGACAGCCTGATTTTGTGCACGGACGGACTGTGGGGTCCGCTGTCGGGCAAAATAATCAGCAGCGCGGTGCTGAATATGGGCATCATGCGGGGTATTCCGGAGCTGCTGGACGATGCGCAACGGCGTGCCGGTCGCGAGTGCGACAATATCTCGGTGGTAGCCTTGACCTGGGAAGGACCAGCTGCGCGAGCGTTCCGGGCAGGGACTCCGGCTACGACCTTGGCCGGCGTAGTCGCGCCGCCCCCAGCGGGGAAAACTAGCGCCGCCGAGGCGCAGAACGATTGCCTCTCCGACGAAGAAATCGAACGCGCCATAGCCAGGATACGCAACACAATTAGAAGGCAGAACCATGACAAGACCTAGCAATCGCAGTTTCGATGCCTTGCGCGACATACGCATCACCCGCAATTTCACCAAACACGCCGAGGGTTCCGTACTGGTGGAGTTCGGCGACACCAAGGTGTTGTGCACCGCCAGCGTGGAGGAAAAAGTGCCGGGATTTCTGCGCGGCCAGGGCCGCGGCTGGCTCACGGCCGAGTACGGCATGTTGCCGCGCGCCACCAACACCCGCACCGACCGCGAAGCCGCGCGCGGCAAACAGTCGGGCCGCACGCTGGAAATCCAACGCCTGATCGGACGCAGCCTGCGCGCAGTGGCCGATCTATCGCTGCTGGGGGAGCGCACCGTCAAGGTGGACTGCGATGTGATCCAGGCCGATGGCGGCACGCGCACCGCGAGCATCACCGGCGCCTACGTGGCCGTGCACGATGCAGTCACGCTACTGCTGCGGCGCGGCCTGATCGCAAGCACGCCGCTGCGCGAATTCGTTGCGGCAGTATCGGTCGGCGTCTATCAGGGCGTAGCGGTGCTGGACCTCGATTACGCCGAAGATTCGGCCTGCGATACCGACATGAATGTGGTGATGACGGGAGCGGGTGGCTTTGTCGAAGTGCAGGGGACAGCCGAAGGCGCACCGTTCTCGCGCGAGGAAATGGGCGCACTGCTGGGGCTCGCGCAGAACGGCATCGCGCAGCTCATCGCCATGCAGAAACAGGCCCTAGGCCTGGTCCAATAACGGCTGCTGCGCGCGCAGGAACCAGCGCTCCAGCACCACGCGGCGGGTAGCCCAGCGGTTTCCCATCAGCGCCTGTGCAAGCCGCTTGCGCAGGAAGCCGGGAACCCTGTCTGCGCCGGGGCTCGCGTCGGTTCCGAAGCGCGCATTTAGTCGCTCACGATACCCCTGCAGGCGCTGCTCGCAGTAATCCCCGCCTGCTGCCGCGACGATGGCAGCCGCGATCAGGCCGGATTCAACTGCCGGCCTTATCCCTTCCCCGCTTTGCGGATAAGCCAGGCCGGCGGCGTCGCCGATGAGCAATACGCCGTCAGCCAGCAGCGTGCGCCGCGAAATTCCGCGCAGAAGATAGGCGTGGCCGTGAAACCGTTCAGGGATGTTCCCGGGAATTCTGCCGCGCTGCCTGAGGAAATCGCAAAAGTCCCGAAGTTGTTCCGCAAGCCCCTCATGCCCGGCCCGGCCCAAGCCGATATTGAGATAATTGCCTTTGCGCAGGCACCAGCCGTAGCCATTCAGATCCCGGCAAAAATAGAGCTCCGGAGTGTCCGCGCGAACAGGACAGGCGGCGAGCTGCTGCGCATCCATCTCGAACTCGATTTCCTTCGCCGTCACTGCGGCTTCGCTCGCGCCCAGCTTCGCCCCCAGCGATCGGGCCACCGGGCAGAAATGCCCCCCCGCGCCGACGAGCAGCGGCGTCTCGATGGCGTCGTTGACTATCCATAGCCTGCCGCGCCTCTGCAGGGATTTCAGCCCCTCGCCGAGGCGGGTGCGCGCGCCCGAGCGTTGCAACAGATAGTGATCAAACTCGCAGCGGCGTATGCCGAAGCTGACCGCGCTCGGGTAGCGGGTTTCCAGCTCGCCGCCGTGTATAAGTCCGGTGCGAAAAGCCGTAATCGGCTGCAGCACGCGTGCACTGGCATAGGCCGCGGTATCGAGTTGCAGCGTCTGCACCACTGCGGGCGTAATCCAGCCGGCGCAGACCTTATCCCTGGGGAACCGGGCCTTGTCCAGTATGGTCACAGCCAGGCCGTGCTGGCGCAGTTTCCAGGCACAGGATGAACCCGCAGGGCCGCCCCCGACTACGAGCGCGTCACAGGTATCCATCGGGGTGTTTCAGGACGCGTACAGATGGTGCCTGGTCCAGGGGATCGCGTTATTTCCGGAGCGGGCAAAGCTCACCTGGAACAGCTGCATGTCCCCGGACCTGAATGCGGCGAGGGAACCGGACAGGTAGAGCCGCCATGCGCGCACGAATTCAGGATCGAACATTTGCGTCACGGATTCAATACTGGCTTCATAGCGGCTGAGCCAGTGTTCCAGCGTCTTCGCATAATGCAGCCGCAGATTCTCCACATCCAGCACGGAAAAACCGAAAGGCTCGAAGATCTGCGTCATCTGCGACAGGCTGGGCGGACAGGCGCCGGGAAAAATATTGCGCTCTATCCAGGGAGTCGTCGGAGCGGGCCTGTCCCTGCCGATGGAATGGATGAGTCCGCGGCCCGCATCCTTGAGATTGCGCTCTATGACGGTCCCCAGGGCCTGGTACTGGTCGATCCCCACATGTTCGAGCATGCCGACTGACACGAAGGCATCGAAGTCCCCGCGCGCGTTGCGGTAGTCGTCCTCGATGAATTCCACCCTGCCTTCCAGGCCTTGCGCGAGCGCGCTTTTGCGCGCGTAAGCGATCTGCTCTTCGGATATGTTGTAGGCTTTGACGATTACGCCGTGGTGTCTGGCCATGTGCAATGCCAGTGCGCCCCAGCCGCAGCCGGTCTCGAGCACCGTTTCGCCGCGCGCGAGGCGCAGCTTGCGGCACACATAGTCGAGTTTCGCCGCTTGCGCCTGCTCCAGGTCCATCGCCGGATCAGAAAAATAGGCGCAGGTATACACCATCTCCCGGTCGAGCCAGAGCTTGTAGAAGTCGTTGCCGATATCGTAATGGTGGTGAATGTTGCGCCGCGCCCTGGGCAGGGTATTGCGCAGCGGCGCGCTGAACGGCGCCAACAGCATTTGCCCGATCAGGCCGTGCTCGGTTCGCGGCAGCGCGCGATATATCGCTTCAATGCAATCGACCAGATCGCCCTGCACCTCGATGCGATCCTCGGCGTACATTTCACCGAATCCGAGCTCGGCATTGGCCAGCAGTTTCAGCAAAGCGCCGCGGTCGCGAATCAGAATCCGCGCCACCGGTGGACGCCTGGAGCTGGCGATTTCCTGCCCGTCCCACAATTCGAGATCCAGTGGCGGACTGCCGAGTATTTCCATCATCCGCGCGAGCAGCAGCTTTTCGGCGGAGTAGACCTTGTTGCCCAGTATCGGGGGCAACTCGATCCGGCGCGCTGCGAACCTGTTCCCGTTGACCGTCGGTTTGGCGAAAGCTTCGTTTTGTTCCTGGCTCATGCTGACACCTCGCAATCGTTGCCTGCTCTTAGTCGGTTGAGCGTCGGACACCTGCGCCGCCACGCAACCACCCTGTCTGGTCAATTATTACTTTCGGTATACGGCCTGCCTCCGTGCCGAATGTCCTGCGTCTGCGCTCAGGAGGGCGCGAGCGCCGGCACCAATCGTTGGGCCGCGCCCCGCCCCTTGCTTTCGGCCTCGGCCATCACAGGCTTGTTGTTTCTGGCCTCGACCACGGTGGAAAAACCGAAAACATTCACCTGGTGTGTACGCCTCACGTCCAGACCGGTTGCGCCAAGGAAATCGTCCAGCGAGAAATTCGGGCGAAATCCGAGTTGTTTCGACAGCGGCGCGAGCAGGCGTTCGACACCGCCCAGGACGGGATTGCGGCTGTGAAAGTGGTTCACCATGAATATCCGGCCGCCGGGCTTGCACACCCTGCGCATCTCGTCCACCAGACGCTCCGGATGCGGAACCACGGAGGCGACATACATGGCGACCACTGCGTCGAAGCGGTCGTCCGCGAACGCCATGTTTTCGGCGTCCATGACCATTAGCGCAGCCAGATGATCGAGCCCGCAGCGTGCTCGCCGGGCGCGGGCCTGATCGAGCATGTCGCGGGAAATATCGATGCCGACGACACGCACGTCGTGCGGATACAGGGGGAGGGAAAGCCCGGTGCCCACGCCGACTTCCAATATCCGCTCGCCTGGGTCGCAGTCCATGCTGTCGACGATAGCCTTGCGGCCGGGCTGGAATACCGCGCCGAAGCAGGCGTCGTAAAAGCGCGCGTAGCGTCGGTAGGCCTGTTCTATCGCTTGAATGTCCAAGGATGTTCTCCTCGTTCCGGCTGCCAGGGCATTGCCGATCCAGCGCGTCGCGCAGGTTCACTGTTGCTTTGTCGCTCAGGTTACACCGCCATGGCTCTCCCTGTTTGACAGATATCAAACAGGCGGCAAGTCC
>CAKKSJ010000236.1:0-8439 GCA_919902965.1 Burkholderiales bacterium | reverse complement strand
AACAGGCGGCAAGTCCGCAGCCACAGGATAATATATTCGCAGCGGGAATGCGACCCCGCGCGCGACACCCCGCGCGCGGCAATGCCTGAAGCTTGCGCGCGATCGAGGCTAGCTGCGCGCTTATCGCGAAATGCGCACGTCTCCGCCGCATGCTAAATTGCCGTTCCTCTATAAACAAAACCCAATCCGCATGAACAGCCCAAGCCCAGAGCGCATCCCCGGCGATCGTTTCCTGCACTCCCCCGGTCCCACGCATATTCCGGCCGAAGTGCTCAATGCCATGCACCGCCAGCCTATGGATCACGGTGACCCGCGGCTCGAGCAGATGATCGCCGTGTGTGAAACCGGTCTGCGCCGCCTGCTGCAAACCGATCGGGCCGACGTGTTCATGTTCATCTCCAACGGCCACGGCGCATGGGAGACGACCATTGAAAACCTGCTCGCGCCGGGACAGGCGGTGCTGATTCCGGGCAGCGGGCATTTCTCCGAGCAGTGGGCCATGCAGGCCGAGGCGACCGGACGCCGCGTGGTCCGCACGCCTTGCCGCGCGGGCTACCCGATCGACGCGAACGCGGTCGAGGCGGCCCTGCGCGCCGACAAGAAGCGCGAGATCGTCGCAGTCTTCGCCGTGCATACCGACACCGCGAGCAGTGCTACTTGCGACCTGCAGGCGATGCGCGCGGCGATCGACGCCGCCGGCCACTCGGCCTTGTTCGTGGCCGACATCGTCGCCTCCCTCGCCGCCGCGCCGTTTGCGATGGACGCGCTCGGTGTCAACGTGGCGGTCGGCGCTTCGCAAAAAGGGCTGATGTGCCCGCCCGGATTCGGCTTTGTTGCAGTTGACGCACACGCCGGCGAAATCGCCGCAAACAATGGCGCGCCGCGCTATTACTGGGACTGGAGGCGGCGCAAGGCGGAGTACAGCTACCGCAAGTTCTGCGGCACGGCGCCGCAGAACCTGCTGTACGGCCTGGAGGCGGCGCTCGCGCTGATTGAACGCGAGGGCATCGCGGCGGTGCACGCGCGCCACGCCTTGCTCGCGCGTGCGGTGCAGGCGGCGGTCGAGTGCTGGTCGAAGGAGGGGGCGCTGTCATTGCACTGCCGCGTGCCCGAGGCGCGGTCGGTGTCGGTCACCACCATAGACGTAGATTCCGGCATCGATGTCGAAGCGCTGCGCGGCGTCGCGCGCGAGCGCTTCCAGGTCGCTTTCGCCGGGGGCCTCGGAGCGCAGACCGGGCGCGCTTTCCGCATCGGACACCTCGGCGATGTCAATGCGGCGATGATCCTCGGCTGCCTCGCAGGCATCGAAGCCGCGATGCTGGTGCAGGGCATCCCTTTCGGCCGCGACGGCGTGCAGAAGGCCGTTGACTGCCTGGCTGCGGGGTGAAACAAAGTGGCCAATGACACGGACAAGTTGATCGACCTGCGCAGCGACACCGTCACGCGCCCGAGTGCGGCGATGCGTGCCGCGATGGCCGCGGCCGAGGTGGGCGACGACGTCTATGGCGACGACCCGACGGTGAATCGCCTGCAGGCGCGCGCGGCCGAATTGTTCGGCCATGAGGCGGCACTGTTCGCGCCCTCAGGGACGCAAGCCAATCTGATCGCGCTGCTCACACACTGCCAGCGCGGCGACGAATATATCGTCGGCCAGGGCGCGCATACCTACAAGTACGAAGCCGGCGGCGGCGCAGTGCTCGGCAGCATACAGCCGCAGCCCATCGCCCACCAGGCCGACGGCAGCCTCGCGCTGACGGACATCGAACACGCGATCAAGCCGGACGACTTCCATTTCGCGCGCACGCGCCTGCTTGCGCTGGAGAACACTTTCGGCGGACGCGTGCTCCAGCCCGGCTACACGCAAGCGGCGAACGGGCTCGCGCACCGGCGTGGTCTGGCCACGCACCTCGACGGCGCGCGCATCTGCAATGCTGCGGTGAAACTCGGCATCAGTCTGCGTGAGGCCGTGACGGGTTTCGACAGCGTTTCCGTCTGCCTCTCAAAAGGTCTGGGCGCGCCGGTCGGCTCGGTGCTCTGCGGCGGCAGGGCGTTCATCGATCAGGCACGGCGCTGGCGCAAGATGCTGGGCGGCGGCATGCGTCAGACCGGCATACTCGCGGCGGCGGGCCTGTATGCGCTCGAGCACAACGTAGCGAGGCTGGCCGAAGATCATGAAAACGCCGCGCGCCTCGCCCGGGGTTTGTCCGATATCGCCGAAATCAAGGTGAACGCGCCAGAGACCAATATGGTGTTTGCCGAGATTCCGGCCGCACAGTGTTGCCTGCTGGAGGAAGCGCTAAGACGCAGCGGAATACTCGCGCAGGTCGCCCCGCATATGCGCATCGCGTTCCACCTGGATGTTTCGCGGGCGGACGTCGACCGGGTTGCGGCCGCGTTCAAGGAATTTTTCGCCGGCTGAAGCCTGCCGCTAAGCTGAGTACGATCGCGCACGGGCGGCAAGCCTGCGGCCCCTGCGCGGCGCGCGCAACGCCGATCGCTCGCCGCTCGGGTGAAACCGGCGGAGTCGGCTACGGCCTGGAGCTTGAATAGCCTAGACCTTGCCGAAGATGTCTTGCCGCCCCTGACCGGGTCGTCAGCAGCCGGCAGTCTTCTTGAACGACTTGCTCTTTCCGTCTAACTTCTCGAACTTGGTGCGAATTTCGTCGCCTTCCACGATGCGCTTGTCCTTGAATTTGTCTAGGGTCAGATCATCGGCAACTTTAATGGTGACAGATTCTCCGGATTTGACGTCTTTGAGAATCGCAGTGGCGGATTTTCCGTCCGGGGCTAGTTTCAATTTGGAAATAGTGCCGACTATGGTCACGGCATCGGCCGAGGCGGTACCGACGAATGCCAAGCTCGATACTCCGATCAAGGCCGACAAAACGACTGCTGAAACGCTCTTTTTCATCACAGGCTCCTTTAACGCAAAATGTGGTTGGCTTGAACTCACTTCAAACTCGCCGGACCTCGGACGCTGTCCCGTTCGCTTCCCCGGCTACAGCGACCCGATGGGCCAGGATCCGGTCGCCGGTCCGGCAAATAACTTGACTCAGAATTTCACTTCGAATGTCGCATACAGGTTGTGCGCATTCTTCAGCGGGGTTGTGGTCATCATCTGCCCGTTCACGTCCGAGACCTTCACCGGTGCACCGACCCAGTTATTGCTGCCGGTGTACTGGAAATCGTAGTACTGATAGCCGAAACGGAAGAATGTCTTGCTGAAGTAGGACGAGACCGGCTTCTTGTCCAGTTCCTGGATCAGGTAGAAATCGTAGGCATTGCCGCGGGTGCCGACCTTGGAGGTCCACATGTCGTCAGCCGCAGGCGCAAAGGTGATCCAGTTTTTCGAACCATGGTTGTATTCAACGCCCAGCTTGGTATTCGAAGGAAGGTCATAGCGCAGGCCCAGGGCCACCGCCGTGCCCGTCTTGCTGGTCGGGGCTTCCGGCGAGAAGAAAGCGCCGGTCAGCAGCCCCTGGAAACCGAACTGGGACGAAACATTCTGATTCGGATGGGTAACGCTCATCCCGACGTCGGCAAACCAATTGAGGTTGCCGGGGCCTACTTTCTTCACCGTGCCCATGGCGCCTACACCCCACCATTCGATGTCGCCCAGGTTTATCTTGGCCGAGGTATTCCCGAAGTAGGTATTGCTCATGGTTGGTGCATCGAAAATGCTGAAACCGCGGTTCCATTGCAGCCAGACGCGCAGCGGATCGGTATCGATCGGAATGAGCGCGATGCCCAGCATGTCGGTGTCGGACAAGGAATTGCCCGGGGTCTGGCGGAAGCCGCTTTCGAAACCGCGTCCGTAGCAGACTTTGCCGTAGGCGCCAGGCAGGCCGTCGATATCCGGCGCATAGCCGAGCGTCATGCCATCGAAAGCGTAGTCGACCAGCAGCGACGGCGTGCCGCCATTGCCGGGTCGGGGGTTATTCAGTTTCACATTGCTGGGTGCGCCGTTGGTAGACGGGCGGCGGCCTACCGAAAACCACATGTCCCGGTCCGCGATATTGCTCAAGGTGGCGTAGGCGCGGTCGACGTTCAGGTAGCTGCTGGAAGGCACATGACCAAGCGTGCCATCGAATACGCCGACACGGTCGGCAAAATACGGCGCATTGCCGCTGTTTGTTATGGCTTTATCATCCTGGGCGCCGAAGGTCTTGTACATCAGGAAGCGCGCATTGACGGTCACATCCTGCGTAGCCTTGGCATGAACATCAACACCCAATCGATTGGTGTACAGAGTCGAGTTTTCCGGCTTGTAGGCTGCGACCGGAACGGCGAAACCGCCGATACCTGCGATCAGACCCGCATTCGCCGGATTGGACACGAACGCGTTGGCCTGATCGATCGATCTTACCGCCGCCATGCCCTGGGAGAAATTCATCAAGGCGCTTAGCGCGCCGGCGGTGGACATGCTGCCGGCCGCCGGTGCGCCGAAATAGGTCGATGAACCCGCTGCGGTTGACGGGTTAGCGAAGAAATCAGCCTGCAGTTTCTGCTGCGCATTTGCGAACGTCGCATTCACATCGGTGAACAGTTTTGTTTCGCCCCTGAGGGAATCTACGCGAAATCGATAGTCGCCACCTACGTCCAGCCACTTGGCCAGGGACTTGCCCCCCGCCTGCTTGGCGTCACTCTTTAGCTCTGCAGCCGCTTTGCTGGCCTTTTGATCATTTGCATTGACCTGCATTTTTAACTGTTCAATTTCCCTGGATAAAGCATCTATCCTCTTGACCAAGTCGTCATTTGCTGCATGGGCGGCGATGGGGAGCGCCAGCCCTGACATAAGCGCGATCATTACGTGTTTCGATAGGGTCTTATTCATCTATTTCTCCGCATGGTTTGGACGGTTCGACAAGTGGGCACTTCATTTCAATATGTTCAGTTCCGCGTTCTGATCAACCTGCATACGCGAGGCCAGATCAGGAGTCTCCTTCGATCCCTGCCGCTCGAGCGCAATCGCTCGGTAGCTAGTGGCTCGATTCATCGTGTGCGTGCGTCCAGCCGGTAATCATCGCCTTAATGTGGGCGAGTGGCGTTTGGCCGGTAGTCGCGAGATAGAGGTGGCCGAGCACGAATGCGAGCATCATGAACGCGCCGGCGGTGTGCGCCAGCGCGATCGAGCCGAGTTTGATGCTGGCAATCTTTGCAGCGCCGAGCTCGTTGTAATAGAGGTAGGCGAGGCCGCTCACCCAGATCAAGGGATTGATGAACAGCTTGAGTATGAGATAGGCCAGCCGCTGCAGCGGGTTGTGTTTGGTGAGCTGGGTGACACGAAACGGATGCGGCGTACCGTTGAAAATTCCCACCGAGTAGTAGTTCATCACGCCGAAAATGTTTTCGGTGGTAGGGATGTACTGCTTCCACTCTCCGGTGGTGAAATGCCAGAAGATCGCAAACAGCCAAAGCCCAATCAGCGCCCATGCCGCAGTAGTGTGCAGGTTCGCCGCTTTTTCCCAGCCAAACAGAGCGTAGCTGCCGTGGATCTCGAAACCGCTCACCAGCATGAATATGACAAGCACGGTCTGTGCCCAGTGCCAGAAACGCTCGAAGCGTTTGAAAATATAGATACGTGCCATCACGGGTTCCCTTTATTTCTTGCGTTTGGATAAGACGATTCTGGCCAGGCCGTGACCGAGAACGCCGAGCAGCGTCAGCACCGCCAGCGCCCAGCCGGCGGTGTCCAGCCAGCCCGCGTGGTCGCTGGCGCGGCCAGGGATGTAGACACCTGCCACCTTCTCCAGGCGGCCGCCGGCTGCATGGCATTCAGCGCAGCGCAGCGCATCCTTGGCCGGCGCCACCATGTGCGTAATCGGCCAACTACTGTCGGTCTCGATAAAATCGACCTTGCCGGAGAACGGCGCGTTGACCGAGGCCATGCCGGCGGCGACGGCCTTGGTCCAGTTCAGATTCGTCCAGTAGGCGCTGTCGTCCTCTCCGGCCAAATGGGTCACCACCAGGGTCTTGTTCTCCGGGTCAAAGGCCTGTTTGCCGCGGAATACCTTAACCGGCCAGATCAGCGATTTTCCGTCGCTGGCGCTGCCTTCGAAGTGGTTGATGTGTACCGGCTGGCTGCTGGTGTCAATCTTGTCCCCGCGCAAGGTGTATTTCACCTTGCCGTTGAACCAGAGGTATTGGGGTATCACGTTCTCGGCCAGGACAAAGTCGCCCTTCTTGCCGTTGTAGATCTCGTATGAATCGGCATTCTTTACCACCAGCGGCTTGCCGTCCGGCGCGCGCTTGCCCGACGTCGACCAGTCCCAGGACATTTTGGTGGGCACGCCGCCGCGCGCGAAGCGCGGGATATGGCAGGTCTGGCAGGCCACCTTGTCGGTATGGTCGTTGAGCTTGGCGATTTTCTTGTGCGGCGCCTGGCCATGGCAGGCCTGGCATGTGGTCGGATTACGCTTGTCCTGCTTGCCGCGTACGAGCGCATCGCCCTTGTCCTGCGCGGTCGGCGCGTAACGGCTGCCGGGCACCTGGTGGCCCTGGGTATCGTGGCAGGTGTCGCAGACGAAGTTGCTGCCGTCCGCAGCCATGTGCACGTCTAGCGACTTCTCCGGCGCTTCGAGCGAGCTGTCCAGGTCGCCGTGCTTGACACCATCGCCGCCGCCGCCGTAGAAATGGCAGGCGCCGCAGGTAGTACGGCTGGTCTTGCCGACATGCTGCGCGACGTCCTTCAGATCGACCGGGCGGATGAATTTGCCCGAACCGGGCGGGTGCTCCGTCTTCTTGGTGACGGGATTCCCGGAAAAACCGATGGGTTTCTTGTACTTGCCCGTGGTGTCGTGGCACACCAGGCAATCGACGTTGACTTCCGACGTGAAGTCGAACTTTTCGTCCTTGAAACCGTAGCCGATATGACAGGCGGCGCAATCGGCCTCGTTGGATGTAATCGAAGTACAGAAGTTGTTGATGACGCGCCGCTTGCCCAGGAGTTGCCCCTCCGCACTCTTGTATTCCCAGTTCCAGTGCTCGGTCTTGTGAATCTGCTTGGCGGCTTCCGTATGGCAGCCGAGGCAGGCCTTGGTAACCTCGGGCCCGGAGTTGAATTCCTGTTTCAGCTCCTTGAATTTGCCGTGGTCGGCGGTGGACTTCAGTATCTTTGCCGATCCGGCTTCGGCCGCGGCGTGCGCCGCAGGCACCGGCAGCATGCAGGCCATCACGACGGCCAGGACAATTCTGGTGAGCACTGCGGATATCTCCTGCGATTGTGATTCGCCTTCGGAAAACCGCAGCGGCCCGAAAAACGAGGCGATGCAGAGGAAGCCGTAGGCGCGATGAAACTGAAGAAGTGTTTCGCTTTCCTTTCCTGCTTTACTTATGCGTATATGCGTGTATGCGCATATGATGGCTTTCTGATTACACCATGTAAAATTGTATGAATTGATGACACAGATCAGCTAATGTGATCGGACCGGCTTACGCCAGGCGTATGCGCGCGCGGCCCTGGCGGGTGCGCGTATCCCGCCGCAAAACAATGCCAAGACGCATTTGACAATATGCTTCGCTGATCATATAGTCACTTGATGGACTAGAATGGCAAGGAGGCCAAATGGATGAACGCATCCACGCCATAGACGCCGTGGCCGCATACTTCGACGTGCTTTCCGAACCCATGCGCCTGCGCATCATGCATATCGTTTGCGAATCGGAGAAGACCGTGTCGCAAATCGTCGAGGAACTCGGCGCCAGCCAGACCAACGTATCGCGCCACCTTGGCATAATGCATCGTAACGGCGTGCTCGCACGGCGCAAGCAGGGCAACCGGGTCTATTACAGCTCAGCGGACACGACCATGGTTGAGCTGTGCCGGGCTATATGCAAGAATATTTCCCGGCGCATGGACGACAAGCTTCCGCTGCGCCGCGAACTGTTGCGCCCGATGCATTGATCGCAAGCGCTGGCCGGCTACGCAGCCTGCGGCGCGAACCCGCCCGGCGGGGGCACACCGCGCCCGTCGCAAAGTGGGTGCAGCCTCGGTGCTGCGGCGCGTTCGGGGTAGAATGCGCCGATGAAAAAATTGGTCATCGCCAGCAGCAACGCCGGCAAACTGCGCGAAATCCGGGCGATACTCGGTCCGCTGGGCTGTGAGGTCCTGACCCAGGCGGCGCTGGGCATTGCGGACGCGGAGGAGCCGCATTTCACTTTCCTCGAAAACGCGCTGGCGAAAGCACGCCACGCGTCCGAACTTTCGGGTTTGCCGGCGCTGGCAGACGACTCCGGCATTTGCGCCCCCGCACTGGACGGTGAGCCCGGCGTGCACTCGGCGCGCTACGCCGGCGAGGCGGCCAGCCGCGAAGCGCGCGACGCGCGCAACAACCAAAAGCTGATCGCCGCGCTCGCCCCACGCGCCGACCGCCGCGCCTACTATTACTGCGCCATGGTGCTGGTGCGCCACGCGGCCGATCCGCAGCCGCTGATCGGCGA
>CAKKSJ010000235.1 GCA_919902965.1 Burkholderiales bacterium | reverse complement strand
GCTGAAGCGAAGGCACGGTGCTGCATGGCGTCAGATAAACCTCGTTGGACTGAACCGCCGGGTTGGCGGTGGTTATGGGGATTGTAAGCGTGCGGGGGCGGGAGTCAATCGTCTGACACGGCGATCATGGCATTCGAAGAGGTGGACGCAGGCGTTTGCGACGCACAAGAACGGTAGCGAAGTGCGGGAACAAGCGCGAGCGATCGCCTGTATCGCGCGAACCGGGCGATAGGGCCGAGCGCACCCCTGGCACGGGCCACCGCCAAGAGCGCGACAGAGGAGTCGGGAGCGCACCGGGTGTGTCACGGTGGTCCCCGCAGACGCAGCAAGGGGAGCGGCGCGGGCGCGATCGGCGCCGTGGGCACAAACCGGCCCTTGCCGCAGTGCGGGCAACGCAAGCGCTGGTGCTGGTTGATGCGGCGCATGAGGGCTTCAACGGACTCCACGACGACCGGATCGGGCGCGGGCGCATCCAGCGCCGCGCGCGCGGCTGCGAGGCGCGTGGTCTTGTGCGCCGGACCGATCAGCCCGTAGTGGCGAATGCGCTTGAAGCCTTTGGGCAAGACGTGCAACAAGAAGCGGTCGATGAAGGTCTGTGCCGGCAGTCTGAGCGTGCGTTTGCGATTGCCTTGGGTTGAATCGCGCACGCGCACACTTACCGCGTCTGCGCTGATGCCGAGGATGCGCTCGTTCGCGATCGCCACCCGATGCGTATAGCGGCCCAGATATTCGAGCACCTGCGCTGGGCCGCCCAGCGGCTCTTTGGCATAGACCACCCAGTCATGCTGATGCACACAGGCAAGCAGATCGCGCCAGGCGTGTTCGACGAGTTGCGCCTTATTGAGTTTCCCGTCTTCGCGCGCGGCGTTCAATGCGGCAACGAACTTGCCGCGATAGACTTTGGAGAGCGCCTTGTTGGGAAATAGAAACCCGCGTTTGGCCGCCACCCAAGTCCCGTCGGCCTTGAGCGCCCCGCCGGCCATCAGGGCATGCACATGCACATGGCGCCCGAGGTCCTGCTTCCACGTATGCAGCACGAGCGAGAAAGCGGGCGTGCCGCCGAGCCAGCGCGAGTCGGCCGCAAACTCGGCGAGCGTTGCCGAGACGGCGCCGAAGAGCATCTCGTAGAGCGCTCGCGGGTACTGCCCGATGAGTGCATTCAGATCGTGCGGCAGGGTGAACACCAGATGGAAATAGGGCACCGGCAACACCTCGCGCCGCCG
>CAKKSJ010000234.1 GCA_919902965.1 Burkholderiales bacterium | reverse complement strand
GGCGAGCTGGCGCTCGCCGCGCTGCTGCTTGATGAGCGCGCTTCCTATTTGCCGGAATACTTGCTGACCAGCGCCTTGGCCTCGGCGGCGAGCTTGGGCCCGTCTATGCCCTTGCCTGCCACTTCCTTGTACCAGGCGTCATCCACGCCCGCGGCGGCGTCGCGCCACTTCTTGGTTTCCGCTGCATCGAGCACATAGATTTTGTTGCCCGCCTTCTGTGCCAGCGACAGCCCAACCTTGTCGCCGGCGTCCATGGCGCGGCCGAACAAGGCCGCTGTCTCGGCGCCGCTGTTGGCGTCTATCACTTTCTTGAGGTCGGCCGGCAGTTTCTCGTACGCGGCTTTGTTCATCACGATCCCGAAGGTCTGGGTGTACAAGCCCTTGTCGCCCGCAAATCCGGTATGGTTCTTGACGATTTGCTGCACCTTCAACGCCGGCACCACTTCCCAGGGTATCGTCGTGGCGGTGATCACGCCCTTGGACAAAGCCTCGCCGACCGCCGGTACCGGCATGCCGACCGGCGTTGCGCCGAGTTGACCAAGCATGATGTTGACAATGCGCGAACCGCCGCGCACCTTCATGCCCTTCAGATCTTCGAGTTTGGTGATCGGGTCCCTGCTGTGAAACAGGCCGGGGCCATGCACGTGAACCGCGATGAGCTTGACGTCCTTGAATTCGTCCATCGCGTACTTCTCGACGTAATCCTGGAACGCGCGCGATGCCGGTTCGGCCAGACCGCTGAAGAATGGCAGTTCGAACACCTCGGACTTCGGAAAACGGCCGGGTGTATAGCCGAGCACCGTCCACACAATGTCGGCCACGCCGTCCTTGGCCTGATCGAACAACTCGGGCGGTTTGCCGCCGAGCTGCATGCTGGGGAAGTGCTGCACCTTGATGCGCCCGCCGCTTTCCTTCTCGACCTTCTGCGCCCAGGGCACAATGGCTTTCGAGGGAATAGTCGCCTGCGGGGGCAGGAACTGGTGAAAGCGCAGCGTGATGTCCGCCGCGAAAGCAGACTGCCAGACCACCGCGCCGATCGCGGCTGAAATTATTTTCCCGATAATCTTCATTGCGTTTTTCCTCCTTACTTTGTTGTGAGTGGTTCGACGCTGGTGCGCCATATTTGCTATGCCGACAGTTGCCATTCCAACATACCCGGCATACGATAGCAAAGTAATGCCATTGCCATGCTGTCGTTCTGTTCGCAATGTCCGCGGATGGCGACGAAAAGCTCGCGGTTCCGCAACCCGGTGCCGTTCATCGAGGCATTGAACTGCGTGACGTTGATCTTGTTGCACTGGCCACCGCCGTGTCAGCCGCTTACCCGCAGCACCACAGCCATCCCGGAGTCGCCCGCAGCGCAGCCGCCGAACAGCCCCACCCCGCCGCCGCGCAAGGCCAGTTCCTCGATCAGCTCGATCACGCTGCGCAGGCCCGTCGGACCCTGCGGATGGCCCCAGATCAATGAGCAGCCATAGTTGTTCATTTTCGCCAGCGGAAAGCCCGTCTCGCGTGCGAAGGCGATGTCATTCACGGCGAAAGGATTGTGGGTCTTGACGGCATCCACATCCTTGATCGTCAGCCCGGCATGCTTCAGCGCCTCCATGGAAGCCGGGGCGACCGCCATCGGCATGTGCCCCTTGGCCACCCTTGCCTGACCGAAGCCGAGCAGTTCCACCACGATTTTCGGATCGGTCGAGCATTCCCGCGCCAACTCGCGGGTAGTCACGATCATGCCGGCGTTGCCGTCGGCGGGATGCGTCTGGGTGCCGAAGCTGACGCTGCCGTTGGGTTTGACGGGCTTGAGCTTGGCAAGTCCCTCCGCGGTCGTCGGGAAGACGCCTTCGTCCGCGCATAGCAGGCCGGTCTGCTTGCGGAATCCCGCGTCGGTGACGGGAACATCGACCATGTAACGGCGCTGGAAGGCGCGATCCTCGGCCAGTGCCTCCTGGTACTGGACATAGCGCGCCAGCGCCACCTCGTTCTGTTCCGCGGCGCTGACGCCGAACTTGGCCACCACGTTCTCGGCAGTGTCGATCATGGCATTCCTGGCGTAGGGATCGTTGGCGAAGTTATCCAATACCCAGCGCTCGGTGTGGCCGGTACCGCCCGGCGCGCTTGGATCCGGGTAATACACGATGGGACCGTTCGAACAGCGATCGGTGGTGATCAGCAAGGCGCATTGGGCCGAGCCGTCGGCCACCTCGCCGGCAGCCATCTGCAGTACCCGCGCGCTGGTGGCGCATGCCTGCTGCACGGTGGGTCCGGCAACGCCGTCAATACCCATCATGCCGGTCACGTAGGGAAGCCCGAAGAAACTGCCGAGTTGCGGATTAGTGTGCCCGAGGATGCCGAGGTCGATACGTTCCATCGGAAAGCCGCGCGCCTCCAGTGCCTGTTTGCCGGTATTGGCGGCAAGTCTCAGGCTGTTGAGGTGGGCGATGGAACCCTGCCACCTGGCGAAAGGTGTGGACCAATACTGGCCGTAAGGAATGAATGCGTGTGCCATGTGCGTCTCCGGGAATTAGCGGGATTGCCCGGCTTGATGCTGGGCGAAAGTGGAACCTGCAAGAGCAAGCTTTTTCAGCAGCGGTGCCGGCTGCCAGTACTGCGGGTCGAGCGTCTTCTGAAACTCGAGGATCTTGTCGTAGATGAGCTGGAGTCCGACCGTGTCGGCGTAGAACATGGGGCCACCGCGGTAACGGGGAAAGCCATAACCGGCGCTATAGACGACGTCGATGTCGCTGGCGCGCAGGGCGACGCCTTCTTCGAGGAGCAAGGCGCCTTCGTTGATCATGGCATAGAGGCAGCGTTCCTGTATTTCCTGGCGGCCGGACTTGCGCTGCGCGATGTTCAGGCGCTGGCCTTCCTGGTGCAGCAGGGCGATCACCTCAGGGTCGGGTGTGCGCTTGCGTTCGGCGCCGTCATAGCGATAATAGCCGCGTCCCGCCTTCTGGCCGACCCAGCCGCGCTCGGTGAGCAGCGCCGACGGACGGTAAAACCCGGGATCCTTGGGCAGCAGGGCTGCACGCGCGACACGAGTCAGGTGGCCGATATCGACGCCGGCCATGTCGTACACGGCGAGAATACCCATGGCCATGCCCCAATCCTCGAGTGCACCATCCACTTCTTCGGGGGTGGCGCCCTCCAGCACGCAGTGTTCGGCTTCGCGTCCGTAGGGATCCATCATGCGGTTGCCGATGAAACCGTAGCAGACCTTGGCGACGACGCCGACCTTCTTGATGGTCTTGGCGATATTCAGTGCCGTGACGACGACATCCGCGGCGGTCTCGGTGCATTGGACGATTTCGAGCAGTTTCATGACGTTGGCGGGGCTGAAGAAATGCAGCCCGATCACGTCCTGGGGCCGCTTGGTGACTGCGGCAATCGCGTCGATGTCGAGGGTCGAGGTATTGGTGCCGAGGATCGCCCCGGGTTTGGCGACGGCGTCGAGCCTGGCGAAGATCTCCTTCTTTAGCGCCATGTTCTCAAACACCGCCTCGATGATGAGGTCCGCGCTTCCCAGCGCGGCGTAATCCAGGCTGGTCGTGATGAGTGCTAGACGCTGGTCGCGCTGTTCCGGCTTGAGGCTGCCGCGGGTGACCGAACGCTCGTAGTTCTTGCGGATGGTGGCCAGACCGCGGTCGAGATTCTCTTGGCTGGTGTCGAGAATGACGACGGGGATGCCGGCATTGGCGAAACACATGCTGATGCCCCCGCCCATGGTGCCGGCTCCCACGATGCCGAGGCGGGCGACCGGCCGTGCCTTGACGTCTGCCGGCAGACCCGGAATCCTGCTCACTTCGCGCTCGGCGAAGAACAGGTGCCGGAAAGCGCGGCCTTCGGTGGCGCGCTCGACCTGATTCGACAGGCTGCGTTCGAAGGCGATGCCGTCGTCGAATTTCCTGGTCACCGACGCTTCGACCGCATCGAGCAGAACCTTGGGCGAGTTGCGGTTGCGCATGGTCTTGTCAGCCTGCGCGCGACGCGCGGCGATCACTGCGGCGACTTTCTCGCCGCCGGCGACGCTGCGCTCGCGCGTGCGCCGGGGTCCGGCTCCCATGGCCAGCAAGTCGCGGGCGTAAGCAAGGGCGCATTCGATCAGATCAGCGCTGACCACCGCGTCGACGAAACCCGCGTCCCTGGCCTGTGCGGCGCTGAGCGGCTTGCCGCTTAGCATCATGTCGAGCGCCGGCTCGAGGCCGATCAAGCGCGGCATGCGCTGCGTGCCGCCGGCGCCCGGGATGATGCCCAGCGTGATTTCGGGAAAACCGAAGCGCGTGCCTTCGGCCGCGATGCGATAGTGGCAGGCGATCGCCGTCTCGACGCCGCCGCCCATCACCGTGCCGTGGACGGCCGCGACCACCGGGACCGCGCTGTCTTCGATCAGGCGCAACACCTCGTGATATCCCGGTTCCTGCACGCCGGTCTCGAATTCGCGCATGTCCCCCCCAGAGAGGAAGGTCTTCCCGGCACACGCCAGAACAATTGCCTTCACATCCTTGCCGCGCAATGCCTCGAACGATTGCTTCAAGCCGGCGCGCACCTCGCGCGTCAGGGTATTCACCGGTGGGTTATCGACGCTTACAAGCGCGATAGCGTCTTTGATGGTATAGCGCACTACCTCGGTCACGCCTGCTCTCCTCGAGTTGATTCGGTTTGGCCGTTTCTTCTAAATCAAGGTGGAGGGCTTATTGTTTGACTGTTTGACGACCGCTCCAATCGAGCCAGACTGTAGCAGTTCGCCACTAACTAGTCAAACGACTGTATGATTAGTCTATGGTTCCGCGTTGCGCGGCCGGCACGGGGTGCGCCGAATGTCGGAAAATGCCTTACCGATGGCCCGAAGTGAGCATCGATGGCAAGAGTCGGGCTGGCGGTCCAACGACAGCGGCCAGGGGTTCAGAGGAGAAACATGAAGCATCGAGTGAGCAGTAAGGCGAATCGAAGCGCAGTTTCGCTTGACCAGGCCGTCCTGCACTTTGCACGCGCTTTCCCCCAGCTCGGACAGGCGAAAGCCTCGGCTGAACTCAAGAAGCAGGGCCACGCCGTATCCGCTTCCGGCGTCAGGTACATCTGGAAAAAGCACAATCTTGAAACCGCCTACAAGAGGCTAAAGACGGTCTTGCGCGCGCCAGACGGCGCCACTGCGAAATTAAGCCTGCAACAGCGCGAAATTCTGAAACGCGGGGACGCCAGCCGCAGGATCGCGCGCAAGGCGCAACTCGGACTGGATAATGAGGGCGGCACTTCGAGCGGAGATAGACGCGATCAGATCATCCTGGCTGCTGCCCAATTGTTCGTCAAGCATGGCTACAGCGGCACTGCGGTTCGCGACATCGCCGACCGGGTGGGAATGTTGCCCGGTTCGGTCTATCACTATTACCCGTCCAAGGAAGACCTGTTTGTCGCTATACACCGTGAAGGCTTCCGGCGCCTCCTGCAAAACATTCAGGAAGCGATTCGTGGCGCGAGCGATCCATGGGAACGACTCGAACTCGCCTGTGCCGAGCATATCAACGACGTGGCTGCCGGGAATCCGATTTCCCAGGTGACCGCCACGGGTTTATTCGCAATCTATGAAACCCGCTTGCAGCGCCGCCTTCGATCAGATCGCGAGAACTTTGAGCAACTGTTCCGCCAGCTGATCGCCGACCTGGACCTTCCGGACGGAACCGATCGTTCCTTGTTCAGATTGGCCTTGCTCGGCTCGCTGAACTGGACGCATGTGTGGTACAAGACCGGGAAAAAGACGCCGCGGGAAATAGCGGCGCAGTTGATCTCGACATCGAGAACCAAGCGTGGCGCATCGGCCGCAGCCGATGGTCTCGGAGTGGCCTGACCCGTCATTGGCGGCCGTTGCTCAAGTCGGTTGCTGTAGGAGTTCCTGGTACTTGGCGACTTGCTCGGCGTAGAAATCGCGGCCGTAGGTATCGTTGGTAACCAAGAGTGGGAAGTCTTCGATTTCCAGCTTTTGTACGGCTTCAGTTTTCAGATCTTCATAAGCAACTATCGTGGCGCGCTTGATACATGTTAAGAGCGTCGCGGAAATGCCTCCAATCGCCGAGAAGCACACCGCGGTGTTGGCGGCGCAGGACGCGCGGATGGCGGCACCTCGATTGCCTTTGCCTATCGCGCCCTTCACCCCATGGTCGAACAGAATCGTCGCATAGGGGTCCATGCGATAAGCCGACGTGGGTGCGACGACGCCGATAACATGGCCGGGCTTGGTCGGCCCCGGGCCTCCGTAGAACACTACCTGTCCGGTCAGATCGATAGGCAAGGGCTCGCCGGCGTTCAACAGGTCGATGAAGCGCTTGTGCGCGGCATCCCGTGCCATGTAGATCGTGCCGCTCAGAAAGACTTCATCGCCCACGTGCAATTGCTTGAGCGACTCGTTCACAAGCGGCGTTTTCAAATAGAAAGTAGCCATGATATTCCCTCAGATGACGGCGGTCTTGCGGCGCGCGGCGTGACATTGAATGTTCACGGCCACGGGCAGGGCAGTGATGTGGCAAGCATAACTCTCGACGGCGACCCATATTGCGGTGCTCACGCCGCCATATCCCTGGGGGCCGATTCCGGTCCGGTTAATCGCTTCGAGCAGTTCTGCTTCCAGCGCGGCGATGTGCGCACTCTGGTGGTGAACGCCAATGTCCCGTAGCAGGGCTTTCTTTGCGATTTCCGTTACCTTGTCGAAACTGCCGCCTATGCCGACACCGACCGTCAAGGGAGGGCAGGCGCTGCCTCCGGCAGCTTTGATGGCCGACAAGACAAATGCCTTGACCCCTTGCGCACCCTCGCCGGGCAACAGAAATTTCATCGTGCCCCAATTTTCGCTACCGCCGCCCTTGGGCATCACCGTTAGTCTAATACCGGCGCCGGGCACGATTTCAGTATGCAAAACAGCCGGCGTATTGTCATTGCTGTTAACGCGCAGCAAAGGGTCAGTCACGACCGACTTGCGCATATAGCCCTCGGTGTAACCTTTCCTGACGCCGGCTTGAATTGCCTCCTGGTAGTCGCCGCCGACAATATGTACGTCCTGGCCGACTTCTGCGTAGACAATAGTGAGCCCGGTGTCGTGGCAGTAGGGTACATTCTTCTCCCTGGCGATCCGGTCATTGTCGATGAGCTTGATCAATACGGACTTCCCGAATGGCGAAATTTCCTTGCGTTCCGCCTCATGAAACGCCTGAATGACGTCTGCCGGCAGTTCGTGGCAAGCGTCGATACACAGGCGGGCGACGGTAGCGGTTATTTCAGTAGCGTCGATTTTGCGCATGTTTCACCCTGCAGGTTGAAATGCTCAGCCAAAAAACACCGGGAAAACTTGTTGATCAGGTCCGACTTTATCTCAAATCCGAACTCCGGCGCAGCACGGTCGTAAAAGGGCGTCGCAGCCGTTCTCGTATAATGCCGGCACCATGCCCAGCATCGACCCTAAACGCCTGCTTTCCGACTTGCGCACGCTGCGCAGCATTGGCGCCCAGGGAATTGGCGTGGTGCGGCCTGCGTTCAGCGCCAAGGACATGGAGGCGCGCCGCTGGCTGGCGGCGCGCTTCGAGGAAGCAGGCCTGGAGACAAGGATCGACGGTGTCGGCAATGTGCTCGGCCGCTCGCGCAAGGCCGGACGCGCGCTGCTGCTGGGTTCGCATTCGGACACGCAAGCCACGGGCGGCTGGCTCGATGGCGCGCTCGGCGTCATCTACGCGCTGGAAGTGGCGCGCGCGCTAGTCGCGGACAGCGCGTCGCGCGACCTGCCGCTGGACCTGGTGTCGTTCCAGGACGAGGAATCGCGGTTTCTGGGCTGCCTCGGCAGCCGCTCGCTCATCGGCGCGCTGACGCCGGAGATGGAGCGCGGCGCGGCGGACAAGGACGGCGTGGTACTGGCCGACGCGCTAGCGCAGGCCGGGCTGGCGGACGCGCCGCGGCTGCGCATTTCGCGCGAACGCTATGCGGGCTTTTTCGAGGCGCACATCGAACAGGGGCCGACGCTGGACGATAGCGGCAAGCGTATCGGCGTGGTGACCGGGATCGTCGGCCTGCGCGGCATCCGCTTCGCTTTCCACGGCCAGCAAAACCACGCCGGCACGACCATGATGGCGCGCCGCCGCGACGCATCGGCAGCGCTCTACGAACTCGCGCAGCGCATCAACCAGGAATTTCCCAAGCTCGCGGCCGAACGCTCGGTGTGGACCATGGGCCGGCTTAAGCTCGAGCCGAACGCGGCGTCGATCGTGCCGGGCTACGCCGAACTCGACCTGCAATTCCGCGATGCCGCCGAGGCGCAGCTCGATGCGTTCACCGAGGCCGCCCAGCGCATCGTCGCCGAGATGAACGCGCGCGGCAGCGTGCGCATCGCAGCGACGCCCGCGCGCGCGCCGATTGCGCCGACGCAGATGGATGACGGCCTGCGCTCTCACCTGGAGGCCGCGGCCGAGAAGCATGCTCCGGGCAAGTGGATGCGCCTGCCCAGCGGCGCATTCCACGACGCAGGCATCATCTCCGCGTGCCTGCCGGCGGCGATGCTGTTCATTCCGTCGATCGGCGGCATCAGCCATGATTTCGCCGAGGACAGCCGCGAAGAGGACATCGTACTCGGCTGCCAGGTGCTCGCGGACGCCGTGGCCGCGTGCGCCGCAGCGGCCGGCATCCGCGGCCTCTAAGAGGCTATTTCAATATGAGGGGATAACTCCCCTCATGCTCCCCTATATTTGCCGTTGCAAAATTTCATTTTGCAACGGGTTTTAAGTTTTTTGCCCGTAATTCAGCAAACCCTGCGGACCTTTTGGCGGGTGCAACCGGATCGCTTCTTCGTTCGGCGCAATTCCCCAGCCCGGCCGATCCGGCACAAGCAAATGCCCGTCTACGAATTGCGGTACATGATCGAACAGTTCGTGGTCCCAGGCGATGCGGTCGATGTCGGTCTCCATGATGCGCAGGTTCGGTACCGCCGCCGCGAAGTGCGCGTTCATCATGGTGCTCAAGTGGCCGTAGAAGTTGTGCGGGGCCACGTTGACTTCGTGCGCCTCGGCGGCCGCGGCGATTTTCATCGACTGCCATACGCCGTTCCAGGGCGTGTCTACGATGGCGACGTCCATCGCCTGTTCGCGGAAGTAGGGCATGAACTCGCGCAGGCCGAGCAGCGTCTCGCAGGAACTTATGGGATGCGGGCTCATCCGGCGGATGTAGCCCAGCGCCTCGGGAACAAAGGAATCGATCTCGACCCAGAAGATGTCGAGATCCGCGATCGCCCGCAGGATCTTCAGATAGCCTTCGGTCCTGGCGTTGAAATTCAGATCGAGCAGGATGTCTACATCCGCGCCGGCCCCGTCGCGCAAGGCCTCCAGGTGCATGAGCAGATTGCGCACTACGCCGCGTTCGACATTGAGTTCGGGTACGAACGGCGCACCGAAGCCGGGCCGCCAGCCGCGGGGATTCTTCTTGTCCGCATCGTAGGTGAAAATGTTGGTCTTCAGCGCACCAAAGCCTTTCTCGCGCACTTCGCGTCCGATCGCTTTGACGCCGTCGAGATCGGTGATCGCCGGCGCGTAGTGCGCCGGGTGATTGATGCGCCAGGTGGCGCAATGCGACCAGTACACGCGGATGCGGTCGCGGATCTTGCCGCCCAGCAGTTCGTAGACCGGTACGCCGAGGCCCCGGGCCTTGGCGTCGAGCAGCGCGTTCTCGATCGCGCCCATGGCGAGCGCGATGATGCCGCCCGAAGCCGGACGGGTGGCGCTGTACAGCTCTGCATAAATGCGCTCATGCGCGCCGACATCCCGGCCGATGACGCGCGCGGAAAGCCGTTCGATGACCGTGCCGACCCCGGGTGCGCCAAAGCCTTCGTCGAATTCGCTCCAACCGACGATGCCGGCATCGGTGCTGAGTTTGACGAAATGGTAGTTGCGCCAGCCCGCATCGCAGGACAGGGTCTCGATGGACTTCACTTTCATGCTTACCTCCCGAAATCGACTAGCGCAGGGTGGCGCGCGGTTTGACCTCATGTCGATTGGGAATCGACGCGAACTCCTCCGGCCAGCGGCCTTGCATGAAAGCCACCACCGTGTTGCCGATGAGATGCTTGATTCGGGTGTGCGATCGCTCCGAGTAGAACGCGGAGTGCGGCGTCAGCGCCACGTTGTCGAACGCGAGGAGCGGCGAGTCCGCGGCCAGCGGTTCAACTTCGAACACGTCGATGCCCGCGCCCGCGATTGTTTTCGAGCGCAGCGCGTTCACCAGCGCAGCCTGATCGACGACCGGCCCGCGAGCGGTGTTGACGAGGATGGACGTCGGCTTCATCAGCGCGAACTGTGCGCCGCTGAACATGTGGCGCGTCTCCGGCGTGAGCGGCGTGTGGATCGACACGTGGTCCGCGCGGCGCAGCAGCGCCTCCAGGCTGGCGCTGCGCTCGGCCCCGTGTGCGGCGAAGACCTCGTCACTGAGGTAGGGATCATAGGCGATTACTTCCATGCCCAGCGCTTTCGCGCAGCGCGCAAAATGCCGGCCGATGTTGCCGAGCCCCACGATACCCACGGTCTCGCCGAAAATCGGCGCAGACACGGCCAGCGGCACGCTGCGATAGCGCCCACTGCGGATGGAGCGGTCATGTTGCAGGAGTTTGCGCGCGACGGCGAGCAGCAGCATGATCGCGTGGTTGGCGACCTCGGGCTGGCAATAGTCGGGGTAGTGGGCAACGACGATGCCGCGCGCGGTCGCCGCGGGGATGTCGAGGGTGTCCAGGCCGACACCGCAGCGGACGATCAATTGCAGATTCGGCAGCTGGTCGAGGAGCCCGCCCGTAATCGGGGCGCTGGCCACCAGCACGCACTGCGCGTCCTTCAGCACCAGCGCGCGCTCCTCCTGGTTCGCGGCGCGCCGCACGATCACGCGCCCCCCCGCGGATTCAATGATAGCGCGCTCGATCTCGCAGGCGGCAGGGTCGAGGGCCTCCGTCTGTACGGCCGTAAATGGCGTGTCAGTCATGGCCCTGGTCCTTGTTCGGATTGATGAGCGAGGCTGGAATGCGCACGAGCACCTCGTCCGGCGCGGGCTCCGGGACCGCCACGCTGGCGAGGGAGGGCTCCAGTTCGCCATTGCTCCGGACGAGCGAGCGAAGTTGCAGCATCATGCCGGTCTTGTCGTTACTCATGGTGTTTCCTCTCATAGTCTGGTGTAAGCAGGTGTCGGTGGTGATCGCCGCATTCGCGACCTTAGCATTTGGTGCGTGATTGTGTCGATTCTGCCGGATTGCCCGTTTATCGGGTCTAATGTTCGGCCGCGGCGGGGGCGCACTGTTCGGGATCCTGGCCGCGCGTACTTGGCTGCGCCGAAGCCATCTATTGCGGTACATCAAACCCAGCGCCCGCTTCCAAGCTAGAATTTCCGGGTCACGTCGCTGTCCGAGAAGGAAACTAGCTTGGCAACCCGCACACCGCGGCCTTGGTCACGCGCTTTTGTCGCAGTTGTTCGTGAACCTGGCGGCGCTGCGCGTGGAGCAGGTGGAAACGGTGGTTAAGCGCGAGGACTTCGGGCTGCTCGGCTTCTTCTATGATGCTGGCTTCGGACAGTCGCAGCGCCTGTCGTTTGACAAGCGCGTGGCTTGAGCGGCGCTGGATTGCGTCGACTGGTACGACGGGAGCGGAAGACTCCTTTTGACCCCGGTCATATTTGCGACTAGGGCCTGTTGACATTCAATATTTTATGGATGGGGCTGTTAACTTAGCCGGA
>CAKKSJ010000233.1 GCA_919902965.1 Burkholderiales bacterium | reverse complement strand
AGGGCCTGTGCACGATGAGGCGCCACTCCACATATCAAAGAAGTCCCGATTCGGCAAAGCTCATCACGCCGCTTCCTGCGACGACGAAGTGATCGAGCACCCGCACGTCGACCAATGCCAAAGCCTGCTTCAACGACTGCGTCAGCAACTCGTCCGCATGACTTGGTTCGGCAACACCAGACGGATGGTTATGCGCGAATATGACTGCGGCAGCGTTGTTGACGAGGCTCCGTTTGACGACTTCCCGCGGATACACGCTGGTTTGCGTCAGCGTGCCACGAAACATCTCCTCGGACTCGATAACCCGGTTCTGAGCGTCCAGGAACAAGACCATGAATACCTCGTAGTCTCGCCCCGTCAGCGTCATGCGCAGGTAATCGCGTACACTCGCTGGTGAGGACAACACATCCCGGTGGCGCATTGTTTCGAGCAAAGAACGCCGCACCAGCTCCTTGGCGACCTGAAGCTTCGTTCTTATCTTCGGCTGCAGGTCGTACGACGGTATGGACTCGTTTAACAGTGTCGAGAGACTGCCACCCGCGTCCTGAAGCATGCGCGAAGCCGCTTTAGTCCCGACCATTATGCCGAGCAGATCGGCATCCGACATCGCTTCAACGATTTGACTCATGGTGTTCTCCTTTACGAAAAAAAGAGGAACACCTCCCCCTCGGGGAAGAGACGTTCCCCAAGGGTTGAAAGACTTCGAAACCTTCTCAATCGCGACGATCTCGCCGGACATGAGTCCGGGCGTGAAGTCGGTCCAGCGGACCACTGGTACGACCTGATGCCTGACACTTACCTCCAGACCTTTCGGCCACCGGCTTTCAGGAGATGAAGCCGGTTTTCAAGGGCACTGCCTTAAGGCTGGCAGTGAGCACTCAACGCGTGTTATCGACAATGGCGCAAACCACGCCAGGCGATTCGTGATGTTTCCCTACCCAAGCCGGCTTTGCGGCCGGTTTGGGTAGAGCCCCTCTTGCGAGGGGCTCCAGGACATATTTACCGGTTCCGTGGGTCAAATGCGACGGGCTGCAAGTGCCTCATTTCAGGGTCGCGGCAATATCGATGAGCTGCGAGATCGCGACGCAGAGCACAACAATCTTCAGGTTGGTGACGACGTTCCACAGCGCTTGCTTCATGGCGGCCTCTCCTTCAAGTGGTTGGCGGGGTTTTCACCTCTGGGTTTGCCCACAGGTGAAAACCCCGCCCGAAGGAGAGGTTTTCGAAGATGGTCAGGCGATCGCTTTTGCGATCGCGATGACCTGGGAGAGGGTGATGATCAGAACCATGAGCTTCAGGTCGGTGATCACGTTCCACAGGGCCTCTTTCATGACGTTCTCCTAAAAAAAAAGAGGAGACCGCTCCCCCGGGGAGAGAGGTCTCCCCCAGGGGGTGAAAGAACTACTGCCTGATGCGAACGGTTAGGCCGCGTCGCTCTCCGATTCGCTGGAGTGCGCCGGTTGCGGCAGGTCGACCGCTTCGCCATTGACTTTGGCGAACTTGACCCGGAGCAGACGACCTTTGATGCTCACGCCGGTTTGTCCCTTCTTGTCACCTTTCTCGAAGGTGAACAGTTCGGGATAGATGTCGGCGATCTTGAAGCCGATGAGCACGGTCTTCTCGGCCGTGACATCGGGCTCCAGCAGCTTGACGATCTTCTTGGCCTCGGCGCCGCTCACCTTGCAGTCGAACCTGGTGTAGCCGATGTCATCGGTGCTGCCTCGGATCGCGGACACGGTGCAGGCCAGAAACTCCTGCCCCTTCTTCGGCTTTACCGTGCGTACGCGATTGAGATAGCCGACGCCTTCGACGTGCAAGTTGAAGAACGACGACGGGCTTGTTGCCTGAGATTGCTCGGACATGATGGACTCCTTTTTCGCATGAAAAAAAATGGGGAGTCCATACCCCAACCGGGGATGGAACTCCCCGACTGGGATGAAACGACTAACACCTACCTCCGAGCCTTGCGGCCACCGGTTCTCAGGAGATCTGTCCGGTTTCGGCGCTCTCGCGAGCGTAGGGCGATGCGTAACGGGCATCAAGCGGGCTGACACAGCCAACGTAGAACTCGGACAGCTTCTGCTCGACGCGCGGTAGGCGGCATGGAGTCGAGCAGTACCTATTCAAATCAAATGACCGTCGTTCACCGCATTAGTTCCATCGCGCCGGCATCGGTCGTTGCAGCCTCCGGCCGCGACGAAAGCCCTGCGCACGGTGGCTGCGGCATACCCATGACCACCAAGCCGCGCTCGACAAGATACTTCCCAAGGCTCACGCAAAGATTCACTTCGACGAATACATCGGAACCTGGTGCCGAGCGTTGGCGCAGGGCTTGAACGCGAAAGCCGTGAAAGGACGCGTGGTACTCGCCTTGGTGTGCCGCCTCGAGCAGCGCGAGCAGCGCAATCGGCCGGAGCATGCGGAGTTCTTCCGCACTCGGGAAACACGTCGGCTCACGGCTATTGTGGAACGTCATGTCACTCTCTCGCAAGCTCAGGTCCGAGCTTCCGACGCCTCTCGCCGTGGCTTGAATTTGGCATCAGCAAGCCGTACCAGACTCAGGAATAGATGGTCCGCGTTCAGATAAAGCGCACGGCGCTCCTCGCCGGTCTCCGTCACAACCCACTTGCTCTCGGCAATCCCCGAGATCGCCTCCTCCCAAATGCTGAGGCGCCCCAGGTCGCGCCGCACGGTCTCCTGCTCCCGCCGGGTAAGGCCAATCTCTTGCGTCCACAGCGTGGCCGTCCCGCAGAACCAGCCGCCCGACTGTTTCCTCGATTGCCGGCGGGTTAAGTACAAGGCACGCGAAAGCATGAGCCCTGCATTGACGCCACCGGAGACCACGGCGAGAGCGCGGTGGTAGGCAAGCGCCGGACCCAGGAGTTCCGCTACCAGCGCGCCGTCATCCCAATCTACGCAGAATGTGCGCATTCCAATCCTGTCTGACAGCAGGGTACGAGCTGGTCGAGGGCGAGCCGGAAGTGGAGCTTGGCCGGCACACCGACGCGCTGCTCGTCCAGAATCGCGATCCGCCGGAGGCTTTGCCGTGCACCCACCTGTTCCTTCGCAGAAAGTCCCGTTTCCATCTCCCACTGCCCCATCGTCTTGTAGAACCATCCGGCGCGCTGCTCGATATCCCGACCGTGCCGCGTCCAGTAAATCGCCTGCGATAAGAGGAGCGCCGCCTTCACGCTGGCTGTCAGATCCACGAGCCTGCGGTGGAACGCGATCTGCCTGCCCAGGAGTGGCCAAACGAGCGCCAGTTCTTCGGTGACCCCAATTGGCCGCGTTTCGTTGGCTCCATGAACGCTGGCATCACCGTCGCTCGCCACATCGAAATCCGCGCACCAAGGTCAGCGTGGGGCAAGCGCCAACGCGTGTTCTTGCAGCGCGCGCCCCACCCGCTCTGGACACCCCCGGTACCAGAGCTTGG
>CAKKSJ010000232.1 GCA_919902965.1 Burkholderiales bacterium | reverse complement strand
GCCGTTTAGGTGAGGAGGGGTCCATCCCATTGGTTGGCGCGCGCAGCGCGCAATGATCGCTACACGCATGCGACGGTACGTAAGACGCAATGTATAGCTCAGATTCGCCGCACTCTGCCGCGCGCAGAGTCGGCGGCAGAAAGCGGCGAGTTTCAGGCGCAGTCGCGCTGACCGGGGCGAATTGGGAGGTCCACGAGAATTAGCCGTGCTTCGCCCAGTGCAATCGGGCTAAAATGCGGACTACTTGATTCTTGCCCCCCTCTAGCACCGTGTCGCGGTCTGACGCTGAGTCCACTGAAAACCCGGAACGCCTCTCCCCAAGAATACGCTACGGCGAATTCCAGAGCGCGGTGCCGGACTATTCACAAACAGCGCGCCGAGCTTGCTAAGATATGATCCTCAATCGCGGGTTCTTCCGGCCGACACCGGCCTGAGCCTGCCGATCCTCCGCCAAATAGACCGTAGCGACTGAATCCTACCGACTCATACTGGGGAAACAAGCATGTCGACATCCATAGTTCAATCCAGGGAGGAACTCCTGGCGGCGGTGTCTGAACTGATCAGGGACCAGCTTCAAGCAGAAGACGCAGCCATGGCCGATGCGTTCGCGCGCCGCTACTACGCGCAGGTCGCCTCCGAAGATTTTACCGGGCGCTCCGCGCGGGATTTGTGCGGAGCGGCGCTCTCGCACTGGCGCCATGCGCGTCGTTTCGTAGCGGGTAAATCATCGATACGGATTTACAACCCGCGGATCGAGGAGGAGGGCTGGCAGTCCACCCACACGGTTATTGAAATAGTCGGCGAAGATATGCCTTTCCTGGTGGATTCGATCACCATGGAAGTAAACCGCCAGGGATTGACCCCGCATCTGATCATCCATCCGATCATGAGAATCGTGCGTGATGCCGATGGCAATGCGCTGAGTATTTCGGAAGATCACGATGCCACCGCCGGGACCTATGAATCCATCATCCACGCGGAAGTGGATCGGCGCACCAAAGCTGGGGATCTGGAAGCGCTGCGCGAGGGGCTGGCACGCGTTCTCGGCGATGTGCGCGCCGCGGTGGAAGACTGGCCCAAGATGAGGCAGCGCCTGGCAGAGATCATCGCCGGTATCGAGCGTGAGCCGCCGCCGCTGGATCCAGGCGATACGGCCGAACACTGCGCATTCCTGGAATGGATCGCCGCCGACAACTTTACCCTGTTGGGTTACCGCGAGTATCAGTTCGCGCGCGAAAATGGCGACGAATTGATGCGCATCGTTCCCGGATCGGGGATCGGCATCCTGCGAGAAACCGGCGCGGAGCGGGTGGTTTCCTTCGCTTCGCTGCTACCCGAGGTGAGGGAAATCGCGCGGCAAAAGCGCTTGCTGGTGCTCACCAAAACCAATGCGCGTTCCACCGTGCATCGGCCGGGTTACCTTGACTATCTGGGGGTAAAGCGTTTCGGCCCCGACGGGGAAGTGATAGGCGAGCGCCGCTTCCTCGGCTTGTTTACCTCTACCGCATATAACGCCAATCCGGCCGATATCCCGCTGCTGCGCAAGAAAGTCTCGAGCGTGATGCGGCGCGCCGGTTTCCGGCCCAAGAGCAACGCCGACAAGGCCCTGCTGACCATACTCGAACAATATCCGCGCGACGAGCTGCTGCAAATAGACGTCGATGAGCTTTATCCGATCGTCATGGGTATCCTGGGGCTGGGTGAGCGCCAGAGGACGCGGCTATTTATCCGGCGCGATGCATTCTGCCGTTTTTTTTCCTGCTTGATCTATACACCGAGGGAAAATTTCGATTCGGCGATGCGCCAGCGCATGCACGATGTTCTGGTAGAGGCCTTGAACGGAACTGCGGCGGAATTCTTTGTGCAGCTGTCGGAATCGGCGCTGGCGCGCATTCTGATCGTCGTCCATGTCAGCCCGGAGAGCATGCCGACCTTCGACGCGCTCGAACTTGAGCAGCGTCTCGCGCGGGTTGCGCGCCGCTGGGACGACGAACTGGACGAGGCTTTGCAGGAGCACTGGGGCGAGGAGCGCGGCAACCTGCTCCATGCCAGCTACAAGTCGGCTTTCCCGGCCGGCTACCGCGAGGACTACGCGGTGCAGGCCGCCCTCAGCGACATCGAACTGATGGAATCCCTGAGCGGGCGCGACAGCCTGGCGCTGAACCTGTACCAGCCGGTGAATGCGCGCACGGGCAATCTGCGCCTCAAGATTCTGCGCAATTCGGATTCCGTGCCGCTTTCGACTTCCCTGCCCATGCTCGAGCACATGGGCGTGAGGGTCCTGGAAGAGCGGCCCTACGAGATTAAGCGCGAGGGCGGGGAGACGGTCTGGCTGCACGATATCGGGCTCAATTTCTCCGGCGCGGCCGGCATGGATCTGGGCAGCGTGGGCAAGATGTTTGAGGAGTGTTTCCTGCGCGTCTGGCGCGGCGAGGCGGAAAACGACGATTTCAACCGGCTGGTATTGTCCGCCGGCATGAACTGGCGCGAGATTGCGCTGCTACGCGCCTATGCCAAATACCTGAAGCAGGCGGGGTTTACGTTCAGCCAGGTGTACATGGCGCAGACCCTGACGACCCACGCCAGTGTCGCACGCATGCTGCTGGATTTGTTCGCAGCGCATTTCGATCCAGCCAGGGGAACAGGACGATCGGAGCGGGCGGCAGGCATGGCTGCAGCAATCGAGTCCGCACTCGAGGCGGTCGCCAACCTGGACGAAGATCGCATCCTGCGCCAGTACCTGGCCGTGATCCTGGCCACGGTTCGCACCAATTACTATCAGCGCGATGGCGCTGCGGCGAAGCCCTGTTTGTCCTTCAAGCTCAATTCCAGCCTGGTTCCCGGCTTGCCCGAACCGAAACCGCTATTCGAGATATTTGTCTACTCGCCGCGCGTCGAGGGCATACATTTGCGCGGCGGCAAAGTGGCTCGCGGCGGATTGCGCTGGTCCGACCGGATGGAAGATTTTCGCACCGAGGTCCTCGGCCTGATGAAAGCGCAGATGGTCAAGAACGTGGTGATCGTGCCGGTCGGGTCGAAAGGCGGGTTCGTGCTGAAAAATCCCCCGGCCTCGGGCGAGCGCGATGCGCTTCTGCAAGAGGGCATCGCCTGTTACCACCTGTTTTTGCGCGGCCTGCTGGACATCACCGACAACCTGGTCGCTGGCAGGGTGATACCGCCCAGGGACGTGGTGCGGCGGGACGAAGACGATCCCTATCTTGTGGTGGCGGCCGACAAAGGGACGGCAAGCTTCTCCGACTATGCCAACTCGGTGTCGAAGCAATACGGTTTCTGGCTGGGGGATGCTTTCGCTTCGGGCGGTTCGGTTGGATACGATCACAAGAAAATGGCAATCACCGCGCGCGGCGTGTGGGAGTCGGTAAAGCGGCACTTCCGCGAGCGCCGGATCAAC
>CAKKSJ010000231.1:2423-12421 GCA_919902965.1 Burkholderiales bacterium | reverse complement strand
TCGGCATCGACCCGGTGCACTTCGGCCTGATCGTCACCATCAACCTCGGCATCGGCCAGCAGACCCCGCCGGTGGCGAGCGTGCTGATGGTCGCGTGTTCGATTGCGAGGGCCAGTGTCTGGGAAGTCAGCAAGGTCAATATTTACTTCGTCGGCGTGTTGTTCGCGGTGCTGATGATGGTGACATACATTCCCATCACCGGTCTGGGGCTGGTGGAGTTGTTCTACCGCTGATATTTTCCAAGAAGGACGCAAAGGTTCGCAAGGGAAGCTTGGCACACGTTTCCTTCGCGTCCTCTGTGAATGGAGCAAAGTTGATGTCTAGGTCTGATCCTGTGTATTTCGAACGCGACGGCACCATCGCGACCGTGGTGCTGAACAACCCGGAGAAACTGAACGCCCTCAGCTTCGGCATGTGGATGCGTTTGGGCGAGATTGTGCGCGAACTCGAAGCCGACGACGGCGTGCGCTGCATCGTGCTGCGCGGCGCGGGCGACAAGGCCTTCGCCGCCGGCGCCGACATTGCGGAATTCGAAAAGGTGCGCACCAACGGCAGGGTGGCGAAGGATTACGGCGACAAGATCGAGGGCACGATGCGCGCGGTGGCCGAATGCCGTCACCCGACGGTGGCGATGATCCACGGCGTGTGCGTCGGCGGTGGCTTGGAAATTGCCTCGCAGTGCGACCTGCGCATCTGCGGCGCATCCAGCCGCTTTGGCATCCCTATCAACAAGCTCGGCCTAGTGGTCGGCTACGGCGAAATGCAGGCGCTGATCGAGCTCGTCGGCCGCGCCACCGCGCTGGAAATCCTGCTCGAGGGCCGCGTGTTCGGCGCTGCAGAAGCAAAGGAAAAAGGCCTGGTCAACCGCGTAGTCGCCGATGACCAGGTCGGTGCGGAAGCGCTGGCCGCGGCCGCGCGCATCGCCGCGGGCGCGCCGCTGGTGGCGCGCTGGCACAAGAAATTCGCGCGCCGCCTGGCCGATCCGCGTCCGCTCAGCGAAACCGAACGCGACGAGGGTTATGCCTGCTTCGATACGGAAGACTACCGTATCGGCTTCAAGGCGTTCCTGGCGAAGCAGAAGCCGCAATTCAAAGGCAAATAGGGCGCCGCAGACAGCGGAAAATGCTGCATTGCAATGCCGATGGGTTTGTATCCTGCGCCGCAGCAGCCTAGAATGTCGGCGACCGCTAAGTTCAGAGTCACAACCATACCCCGGACAACCGGGGAAGCGCAAAAACTGTAGACCCTTTCGACAAACCTGGAGGAGAAATCAATGATTAAGCTAAAACACGTCGGCATCATGTCGGCGCTGATCGCTGCTGCGGTAAGCGGTTCCGCGCTCGCCGCCACTATCACCCTGCGCGCGGCACACCAGTTCCCCGGTGGCAAGGGCGACGCGCGTGACGAGATGGTGCAGATCATCGCGCGCGAGGCCAAGGCCGCGAATGTCGATCTCGAAATTCAGGTCTATCCGGGCGCGTCGCTGTTCAAGCCGAACGAGCAGTGGAATGCGCTGGTCAACGGCCAGCTCGACATCTCCTCGTTCCCGCTCGACTACGCCAGCGGCAAGGTGCGCGCCTTCGGCGCAACCCTGATGCCCGGCCTGGTGCGCAGCCATGAACGCGCCGCGCGGCTGAACGACTCGAAGTTCATGAAAGAGATCAAGGCGAAAATCGAGAAGGCCGGAGTCATCGTGCTCGCCGATGCCTGGCTCGCCGGCGCAGTTGCATCGAAAAAGGCCTGCATCCGCACGCCGGCCGACATCAAGGGCGTAAAAATCCGCTCCGCCGGTCCGACCTTCGCCGCCATGTGGCAGCAGGCCGGCGCCTCCATCGTTTCGATTCCGAGCAACGAAGTCTATAACGCGCTGCAGACCGGCGTTGCCGAAGCGACAGATACGAGCACCGGCAGTTTTGTCTCGTTCCGCATCTACGAACAGGTGAAATGCATCACCGCGCCGGGCGAGAACGCCTTGTGGTTCATGTACGAGCCGGTGCTGATGTCGAAGAAGGCGTTCGACAAGCTCAACAAGAAGCAGCAGGCGGCGCTGATCGCGGCCGGGAAGAAGTCGCAGGACTATTTCGCCAGGGAAGCGAAGGGCCTGGACGACAAAATGGTCAAGGCGTTCAAGGACAACAAGGTCGAGGTGGTCACACTGACGCCGGCCGAGTACGACGCCTGGATCAAAGTCGCCAAGGATAGCTCCTACGCCCAATTCGCCAAGGAAGTCCCTGACGGCAAGCAGCTGATCGACGATGCGCTGAGCGTGAAGTAATTCAGGGCGCGGGCGGCGGGCGGTGGTGCCGCCCGCCGTTTCGTTTTTTGTTGACCCGAGCGGCCCGCGCGCCGCGAGCACTGGATCGTCCATGGACCGGTTTGTCCGCAGCGTCAAGTTCCTCTCCCGTTTGTTCGGCTACTTCGCCGCCGCGCTGATTGCGTTCGGCGTAATCGTGGTCTGCCATATGGTGTTCGTGCGTTTTGTGCTCAATCAGAACACCATCTGGCAGACCGATTTCGTCACCTACAGCCTGGTCGCGGCAACCTTCATCGGCAGCCCCTACGTGCTCATGCAGCGGGGTCATGTTAACGTCGATATTCTGCCGCTGTACGCCGGCCCGCGGCTGCGCTGGTGGCTGGCGCTGTTTGCCGCCGCGGTGACACTCTTTTTCGCCGTGACGATGACCGTGTTCACGGCTGTGCTTTGGCATGAGTCCTGGGCCAACAGCTGGGCGTCCGACACGATGTGGCGGGTACGCCTGTGGATACCCTATTCGTCCCTGCCCGTGGGCCTGGGTCTGCTGACCCTGCAGTGCCTCGCCGACCTCGTCGGCCTTATCAGCGGGCGCGAACAGCCTTTCGGCATCTCCAGAGGGCATGGCGTATGAGCCCGGGCACCCAGGGGGCCCTGGTCATGCTGATCACACTGGTGATCCTGCTCTCGGGCGCACCGGTCGCGTTCAGCCTGGGGACGCTGGCGATCGTGTTCATCGCGGTGTTCCAGGGCTTCGACGCGCTGCAGGTGGTGGCCGAGACTTTCTATGCGGGGCTCAACGACTTCACCCTGGTATCGATTCCGATGTTCGTACTGATGGGGGCCGCGATCGGCTCCTCGCCGGCGGGCAAAGACCTGTATGAGGCGCTCGACCGCTGGCTGTACCGGCTGCCCGGCGGCCTGGTGATTTCAAACATTGGCGCCTGCGCGCTGTTTGCCGCGCTCACCGGCTCCTCGCCGGCGACCTGCGCGGCGATCGGCAAGATGGGCATCCCCGAGATGCGCAAGCGCGGCTACCCCGATGACGTCGCCACCGGCTCGATCTGCGCCGGCGGCACACTCGGCATCCTGATCCCGCCCTCGATCACCTTCATCCTCTACGGCATCGCCACCGAGACTTCGATCGGGCGTCTGTTTCTGGCAGGCGTAATACCCGGGCTGATGCTCACCGGGCTGTTTGTGCTGTGGACGCTGTTCCTCATGTGGAAGCGGGGATTTCGCGCGCACGCGGCGGATTTTCGCTACAGCTGGAAGCAGAAGTGGCAATCCGTTCCCAAGGTGGCGCCCTTCCTTGCGGTCGTGGTGGGTGTCATGTACGTGCTCTATGGCGGCATCGCCACGCCCTCGGAGGCGGCTGGCGTGGGTGCGGCGCTGTGCGTGTTGATGGCGGTGCTGATCTACCGCATGTGGAACCCGAAACAGCTGTGGGCCATATTGCGCGACACCACCAGGGAATCGGTAATGATCCTGATGATCATCGCCGCCTCCGTGGTGTTCGGCTATATGCTCACCTCGCTCTACCTGACGCAGACGCTGGCGAACGCGATCGCAGCGATGGAAGTCAATCGTTGGGTGCTGATGGCGCTGATCAACCTGTTCCTGCTGATCGCGGGCTGTTTCATCCCGCCGGCGGCGATCATTCTGATGACCAGCCCGATCCTGCTGCCGATCATTACCGCGGCCGGCTTCGACCCGGTGTGGTTCGGCGTGATCGTAACCATCAACATGGAGATCGGCCTGATCACCCCGCCGGTCGGCCTCAATCTTTACGTCATCAACGCGATCGCGCCCGACGTATCCTTGATGACCATCATGCGCGGCGCGTACCCCTATGTGCTGTGCATGATGCTGGCAATTGTCATCCTGTGCTTTTTCCCCGACATCGCCACCTGGCTGCCCAATCACATGATGGGCGGGGTGAAATGACACCGCTACGATCGGGTACGCGCCTTTCCAACCCAATTTTGCAGAAAGTATGACTTCATGCCCGGTCCCCTGTCCCATATCCGCGTACTCGATCTTTCCCGCGTGCTTGCCGGCCCCTGGGCCGGCCAGAACCTGGCCGACCTCGGCGCCGAAGTAATCAAGGTGGAGCGACCCAAGCTCGGCGACGACTCGCGCACGTTCGGCCCGCCCTGGATCAAGGACAGGGAAGGCCGCGATACCAAGGACTCGGCCTATTTCACTTCCGCCAACCGCGGCAAGAAGTCGATCACGCTCAACATCTCGAAACCCGAAGGCCAGGAACTCGTGCGTGAACTCGCGCGCATTTCCGACGTCCTGATCGAGAATTACAAGTTCGGTGATCTGGCGCGCTACGGACTCGCCTACGACGATCTGAAACAAATCAATCCGCGCCTGATTTACTGCTCGGTCACCGGTTTCGGCCAGACCGGTCCCTACAGGGAACATCCCGGCTACGATTTCATGATCCAGGGCATGGGCGGCATGATGAGCGTTACCGGCGAACCCGATGGTGCACCGGGGGGAGGCCCGCAACGGGCCGGCGTCCCGGTAGCCGACATCATCACCGGCATGTACGCGAGTATCGCAATCTGCGCGGCGATTGCCCACCGCGCCGAAACCGGCATCGGCCAGCAACTCGACCTGGCGCTGCTCGACTCGCAGATTGCCTTGCTCGCCTACCAGAACACCAATTTCTTCGCCACCGGCAAACCGCCCAAGCGCATCGGCAACTTGCATCCGAACATCGTGCCCTACCAGCCGTTCAAGACTGCCGACGGCGACGTGATCCTCGCCTGCGGAAACGACAATCTGTTCCGCAAGTTTTGCGAGGCGGCCGGCTGCGCGGAACTGGCGGACGATGCGCGCTTCGCTTCGAACGGCAAGCGCGTGGAGAAACGCGCCGAGATGACGCGCCTGCTGCAGGACATTATGCTCAAACGCAGCACGCGCGATTGGGTGGAACTGCTCGAAGCGGCAGGCATCCCCAACGGTCCAATCAACGACCTAGCGCAGGTATTCGGGGAGCCGCAGGTGAAGGCGCGCGGCATCAAGGTCGAACTGGACCATCCGGTCGCGGGCAAGCTGCCGACAGTGGCGAGCCCGATGCGTTTTTCCGCCACGCCGGTCGAATACAAGCTCGCCCCGCCCGTGCTCGGCCAGCACACCGAGGAAATCCTGCGCGGCCTGCTCAACAAGACCGATGCGGAGGTTGCAAAGCTGAAAGCCGACGGCTCGGTTTGATCGTGAACGAGGCGTAGGTTACCCTGTGTCCGTCTGATCGTGCGCGCGCTGCGCGCACCGAGTCTGCGGGAAACTGAGGCTGGCCTTTCTGCAGGGAGGCGAGATGGATGCACAGCGCTGGAAATTGCCCGCGATTATCGCGGCTGTCGTCGTGATCGGCGGAACGCTCGCCGGTATCCTTTGGGTCGGCGTGAACAAACTCGAAGGCACGCCAGGATTTTTCGGGCCGGCGCCGCTCATTGCAGACATCAATCTGTCCCTGGAAATCCTGCTAATCGCCGGGCTCACAGTCGGTATGTTCCTCGCCCGCCGCGGCAACATCGATGCGCACAAGTACAACCAGACCACCTGGGTACTGCTCAACAGCGTGCTGATCGCGTTCATCATGGCGGGCTCGATGCAGGACGTGAGGCCGGCCAAGCTCGCCGATTTTTCAGATGCGCGCATCGGCATCACTTGGTTGCACGCCCTGGCGGGCAGCCTCACCGTCGCCGGCGGCTTGTGGATCGTGCTGCAGATGAACGGAATCCTGCCGAAGCGATGGCGCATCAAGTGGTGGAAAAATCTGATGCGCGCAACGCTCGCCGGCTACTGGCTGGTGGCTATAGGCGGCTTCGCCACTTACTACTTCTGGTACGTCGGCTAGAACCGCGACTGCGAGGCCGGCGCAACGTGCACTCGGCGCACGCCGCGGAAATACGCTGACCCTGCGCATGGCGCAGGCGACGGAAACAATCCGGTGTGCGCCATGCGCACGCCATTCATTACCACAGGCTGATCATCATCCTGGCGGCAAGCGCGTAGAGCAGCACCGCAAAAATCTGCTTCAGGCGCCTGGTGGGCAGGCGGTGCGCGGCCGCTGCACCCAGCGGCGCGGTCAGGACGCTCGCGAGCGCGATTCCGAACAAGGCGGGCAAATACACATAGCCTATGCTATATGGGGGTAGTCCGCTTTGCCCCCAGCCCGCCACGACGAAGCCGATGCTGCCCGCGAGGGCGATCGGAAAGCCGATTATCGCTGCCGTACCAATTGCCTGCAGCAAGGGCACATTGCAGTACAGCGCGAAGGGAATCGTGAGGAACGCGCCCCCCATAGCCGCAAGGGCGGAAACAAAGCTGATGACGAAGCCCACCAGCGCCGAGCCCAGCATTCCCGGCAGCTGGCGCGAGGGCTTGGGCCTGCGATCGAGCAGGATGTTGGTCGCGGCAAGAAAAACCACGGCGGTAAACATGGCCGCAAACATCTGCGTCGAAACCCAGGTGGTGATGAGAGAACCAAGCAGGCCACCCACCAGGATGCCGGGTGTCAGCGCCCATGCCAAATCCCAGCGCACGATGCCGCGCATCGCGTGCGCGCGCATGCTCGATAGCGAGGTAAACAGAATGCTGGCCATGCCCGTGCCCACGGCCAGGTGCATGATCTGCGCCTTGGGCAGGCCTTGTGCCTCCAGCAGCATCACCAGCAGCGGTACCATGGTGGCCCCGCCGCCTATACCCAGCAAACCGGCGAAAAACCCCACGGCGGCGCCGATCGCGGCATAGCCCAACCACCATTCCATGACTTATGCGCCCAACAAGCGTTCGGCGACTTCGACAAAACCCGCGCCGCTGCGCCCGCGGGTGACGTAGGCCGGTGGGTTGGCTAGACGCGCGCCGAAATCGGCCACATTGGCCACACCTACCGAGTTGGAAAAGAACTTAAACATGGGCGCGTCATTGGGCGAATCGCCAACGAACAGGTAGCGGGCCTCCTCGCACGCAAGATCGACGTCGTAGCGCTCCTGCATCAAGATGCGCGTCATGCCCAGCTTGTCGTAGTCGCCGAACCAGCCGTTGACGTGGATGGAGCTGATCTTCGCCGTCATGCCGGCCGCGCGCATCAATTCGACGATGCGATCGACCTCGGCGAACGGCAGCCGCGGCACGTCTTCGCAGAAGTCAATTGCCAGATCGGCCGCGCGGTAGAGCTGGTCCGAGGCGAGTGCGCAGCCCGGCACTTCGCGCAGGATGCGTTCGCGCACGGCGATCATCCTGTCGCGGTTGGCGAAGCGCGTTGCCGCGTCGAACAAAAAGCGCTGCGCAAGTTTCCTGCGCGCCGCGTCGTAGTAGAAATAGAACGCGCCGTTCTCTCCCACCACCGCGTCCACCGGCCACATGCGCGCGATATGGTCGCACCAGCCGGCAGGCCGGCCGGTGATCGGAATCACCAGCTTGCCGGCCCTGCGCAGGCGTTCCAGCGCGGCATAGGCGCGCGCAGTGAGCCTGCCCTCGCTGGTGAGCGTATCGTCGATGTCGCAGAACACGCCGCGGATGCCATTCACGACTGGGGCGGGCATGGTCGCAACAGGTTTCATTGCCCATCCGCCATGCGTTCGGCGACGCGCCGGCGCTGCGCCTCGTCCATATGCAGACCGCACTTGGTACGCCGCCACAGCACATCTTCGGCTGCGCGCGCCCATTCCTGCCCGATCAGGTAGGCGAGTTCGCGCTCGTACAGCCCGCCGCCGAAGTTCTCGCCCAGATCGCTCTCGGTTTTCGCACCAGCGAGTATCGTCTCGCCCAGCGTGCCGTGTCGACGCAGCAGACGGGCCAGCCAGTGGGGGTCCAGCGCGGAATAGCGCGCGCGGTATTCGCCCAACACACTTTCAAAATCGCGCCCGTCGAAATCGCCGCCCGGCAGCGCCTCGGTATGCGTCCACGGCCGCCGCGCCGGAATCCAGCGCACGAGCTTTGCCATCACCTGCTCGGCCAGCTTGCGGTAAGTGGTGATTTTGCCACCGAATACCGACAACAGCGGCGGCCCCTGTTCGTCGAGCTGCAGCACATAGTCGCGCGTGATCGCAGATGGATCTTCCTTACCGTCGTCGTACAGGGGCCGCACACCGCTGTAGCTCCAAACCACCTGGTCGGCGGTAATTTCGCGCGCGCTGTAGCGGCTCGCCGCTGCACACAGGTAGGCTCTTTCATCGTCCGAAATTGCCGGCGGAAGCTCGTTTTGCGTGACATGCACATCCGTCGTGCCGATGAGCGTGAATTCACGCTCATAGGGAATCATGAACACCACGCGCCGATCCGGATTCTGCAGTATGTAGGCGTGGCGCTTGTCGTGGATGCGCGGCACCACGATGTGGCTGCCTTTCACCAGGCGCACCTGTCCGGTCGATTCGATGTCCAGTTCGCGCTCGAGCAGACTTTTCACCCAGGGGCCGGCAGCATTCACCAGGATGCGCGCGCGCACCTCGTTTTCCGAGCCCGTCGCCTGATCGCGCAGCGCCACCCGCCAGGTGTCGCCCTCGCGCTTCGCGCCGGTGCAACGCGTGCGCGCGAGCACGCTCGCGCCATGCGCGCGCGCCGAAGACAGGGTCAGCACCACCAGGCGCGCATCGTCGACCCAGGCGTCGTAATAAGCGAAGCCCCGCTTGAACGCGGGTTTCAGTCCGGCACCGTGACCTTCCGGCGCGAGCCGGACGCCGCGGGACCCGGGCAAACTGCTGCGCCCGCCGATATGGTCATACAGGAACAGGCCGGCGCGCACCATCCACGCCGGCCGCAGATGTTTTTCATGCGGCAGCACGAATTCCAGCGGCCAGATGATGTGTGGCGCGAGGTGTAGCATCACTTCGCGTTCAGCCAGGGATTCGGACACCAAGCGCAATTCGTAATATTCGAGATAGCGCAGTCCGCCGTGGATCAGCTTGGTGCTGGCAGATGATGTCGCTGATGCAAAGTCATTCTGTTCGGCGAGCAAGACCTTGAGGCCGCTGCCGGCGGCATCGCGCGCAATGCCCGCGCCGTTAATGCCGCCACCGATCACGGCGATGTCGTAGAGTTCCATGTAGCTTGGTGCGCATATGCTGCGCCGCGAAGGCGGCAGAGCGGCGGATTATAGCAGTGCGGCGCAGCCGGCCCGGCGGCAGTACCTGGGAGCGACAGGCGACCGCCCAGGCACTACAATGCGGCAATGTTTTTTTACCGGAGGCCAGTATGTCGACGCGCAAGACCCCCAGCGGATTGACCATAGAAGAACTTTTGCTCGGCGAAGGCGCGACAGCGGCTGCCGGCCAGAGCGTTACCGTGCACTACACCGGCTGGCTCACCAGCGGCAGCAAATTCGACTCCAGCAAGGACCGCAATGATCCCTTCGTGTTCAATCTGGGCGCGGGACAGGTGATACGCGGCTGGGACGAGGGCGTGCTAGGCATGCTTGTGGGAGGCAAACGGAAACTCACCATCCCGCCCGAACTGGGCTACGGTGCGCGCGGCGCGGGCGGCGTGATTCCGCCAAATGCGACCCTAGTTTTCGAAGTGGAGTTATTGGCTGTCGGCTGATCTGCCAGCGCGGCGGGTGAGCTCGCCGCCGTAGTCCCAAGACTGGCTATTTCGCTTGTCCCTCGGAGACTCTTATCAGTCGTCACTGGGACTCCCTCCGGTCGTCGCTAGGACTCCCTGCGGTCGTAATGCACGGCCAGCCACACTGCGGGCGCAGTGGTCGATTCGACCCGGTGCCGCCGGTGGGGTG
>CAKKSJ010000231.1:0-2323 GCA_919902965.1 Burkholderiales bacterium | reverse complement strand
TTCATCTTGTCTTTTTTCATCGTGTCTTTCTTCATCGTGTCCTTCTTCATGGAATCTTTTTTCATCTCGTCTTTGGCCATGCTGTCCTTGGCCATGGTGTCTTTTTTCATGCCCTCTGCCAGGGCGCTGCCGCCGGCCAGCAAAAGGCCGATGGAAAGGACGGCTGAGGTAATTTTGATCATGGTGAACTCCTTTGTAATAGAAAAAAATGAGCGGCAGTGATGCCGGTGTTTCAGCGCGACTGATTTGCGATCAGCTGCCGCCGAACCAGTTGTACCCCTGGTCCTCCCAGTAGCCCCCGGGGTAGGTATTAGTTACGAAAATCGCCTGGATGTGCTTCGGGTTCTTGTAGCCCAGCTTGGTCGGCATGCGCAGCTTCATCGGAAAGCCGTATTTCGGCGGCAGTTGCGCGCCGTCGTAGGTGAGTGTCAACAGCGTCTGCGGATGCAATGCCGTGGGCATGTCGATGCTGGTGTAATAGTCGTCGGAACACTGGAAGCCGACGTACTTGGCGCTGGTGTCCGCGCCGACGCGGGCGAGGAAATCGGAGAAGCGCACGCCGCCCCATTTTCCGATGGCGCTCCAGCCCTCGACGCAAATGTGGCGCGTAACCTGGTCGGTTTGTGGCAGCGCCTGAAGTTCAGCCAGGGTCCAGGCGTGCTTGTCCGCCACCATGCCGGTGACCTCGAGCCGGTAGCTGTCGGCATCGACCTGGCGTATCTCGTCTTCGCGGTAGTAAGCGTTGAACGGAAACGGCCGCGTGATCATGGATTCCGGATAGCTTGGTGCCAGCTGCCTGGGGTCGAACAGCCAGCCCTGCACCTTGTCGTTGAAGCGTGACACTTTCATCAGCGCATTCTCGACACTATCCTCGTCGACGATGGCGCAGCCGGTCAGAAGCGACAACCCGCCCAACGTGAGCGAACGCTGCAAAAACTTGCGGCGTGTGGGCAGTTCGATGCGGCGCAGCGCTTCTTTCACCACGGCGTCGCCGTCGATCGCGACCGGTCTGGGAGGTTTTCTGATTATCACAGTGAGGTCTTAGCGACCGCGGATCATGGTCAGCAGCGTGCGCGGCACCAAGGCAACCATCGCCAGATGCACCGCGACGAAGGCGACCAGCGCGGCCATGGCGAAGAAATGCACGCGGCGTGCAGTTTCGTAGCCGCCCAACAACTCGCGCAGCAGCGGAAACTGCACCGACTTCCACAGCACCAGCCCCGACAGCACCAGCAGCACCGCATCGAGCATCACGAACAAATAGGCTGCGCGCTGGACGGCGTTGTACTGGCGCGGGTCGGCGTGCGACAGACGGCCTCGCGACGCGGCCAGCAGGTCGGCGACGATCGCGCGCGGCGACAAAGGGAAGAACTTGCGCACGATGCGCCCGCTGCCAGCATTGCACAGCAGGTAGACCAGGCCATTGGCTGCGAGCAGCCACATCGCCGCGAAGTGCCATTGAATCGCGCCGCCCAGCCAGCCGCCGAGGGTGATCGCCTTGGCGAACTTGAAGTCGAAGAGCGGCGCTGCGTTGTAAATGCGCCAGCCGCTCATGGTCATGATGATCACCGCAAGCGCATTGAGCCAGTGCGTCGCCCGGAGCCAGGCCGGATGGATCAATAGGCTAGAGTCGCTCATGGGAGGGCCGCGTCGGTATTCATGAACCCGCGCACTGGTTCGCGCTCAGGGCCTGAAGCACGTCACCGCTGCGCTCGCCTTGCACGAACGCGACCAGTTCCAGCCGCGCGCGCTTCCATACCGCGGGCAGGGCGATGTTGCGCTCCAGCCGTGCTGCACCGTCCTTCAGGCGAACCGGCCCTATCCATTCGCGTACCACGTGATCGTGCGCCAGCGTCGCGCCGCTGTTTTCACCGCGTGTCACAGTGGACACGAGTCCGCTTTCGGCCAGCGCCAGGTACAGCGCAGCCGGCTCGACCCCATTGCGCGCCGTCGCCTCGGCCTCGAGCGCGAGCGTGCCGTTCGCGTCGATGTTCGCGCGCAAGCGGATGTCGGCCGCAGCCGGTACGGCATTCAGTTGTCGCACCCGGTCGCCCAGCGCGCCGCGCCAGGAGCGCAATTCGCTACCCCCGACGAAGAACTGGGGCGTATAAACGAGCTTTTGTCGCTTGGCGTGAACCAGCCAGCTTTGTCGCTCTGCGAAGCTGCCCTGCGCATAGGGGTCCTTCCAGCCGATATAGTCCCAATAGCCCACGTGCAGCGCCAGCGGAACTACCAACGCTGCCGGGTCCAGGGTCTGCCGCAGGCGACTGAGCTGCTGGTCGGCCGGTGGACAACTGGAGCAGCCCTCGGAAGTGTAGAGCTC
>CAKKSJ010000230.1:1982-5005 GCA_919902965.1 Burkholderiales bacterium | reverse complement strand
ATGCACGTCGACGGTTTCCGTTTCGACCTCGCTTCGGCGCTGGCGCGCGAACTGCACGAAGTGGACCGGCTGGGCGCATTCTTCGACATCCTGCGCCAGGACCCGGTGCTGAGCACGGTGAAGCTCATCGCCGAGCCGTGGGATCTGGGCGTAGGCGGCTACCAGGTGGGCAATTTCCCGGTCGGCTGGTCGGAATGGAACGACAAATACCGCGACACCATGCGCGCCTACTGGAAAGGCGACGGCGGCCTGATCGGGGAGTTCGCACAGCGCATCACCGGCTCCAGCGATCTGTATGGACGCGGCGGCCGCCGCCCGCACGCGAGCATCAATTTTGTCAGCGCCCACGACGGGTTTACGCTGAAGGATGTCGTCTCCTACAGCGACAAGCATAATGACGCGAACCAGGAGGGCGGCCGCGACGGCCATGACAACAACCTGTCCTGGAATTGCGGCGTGGAAGGTCTCACGGAAGATCCTGCGGTGGGCGCGCTGCGCGCGCGCCAGCAGCGCAACCTGATGGCCACGCTGCTGCTCTCGCAGGGCGTGCCGATGCTGCTCGCCGGGGACGAAATCGAGCGCAGCCAGAACGGCAACAACAACGCCTACTGCCAGGATAACGAAATTTCGTGGATCGATTGGACGCTGGACGAGGGCAAACGCAAGCAGCTTGCGTTCACGCAGCGGGTAATCGCGTTGCGCCGCGCGCACCCGGTGTTCAGGCGGCGCGATTTCTACAAAGGCCATCCGGTACGCGGACTGGGCGCGAAGGATATCGCCTGGCTGCGACCGGAAGGTGGCGAAATGACCGACGACGAGTGGAGCCAGCACTTCGCCCGCTGCCTGGGCGTCTACCTGGCCGGCAACGCGCTGACCGAAACCGACGAACGCGGCAGACCGGTGCGCGACCGGAATTTCATGGTGCTGTTCAATGCGCATCACGAGCCGATTCCATTCAAGCTGCCGGATTTCGGCGGTGCCCGCTGGCGCGCAATGCTGGACACAGCGTTCGAAGACGGACTGGCGGTCGACGGGCTGTTTGACGCCGGCGCCGAGTATGCGCTGCAGGGCCGCTCGCTGGTGTTGCTGCAGCAGGTGGGCACCTGATGTGCGCTGCGGCGCTCGCCACAGGCGCCGGCGGACAGGCGGCGCTGCCGGCGTGGACAGTGGCGTATGCACTGGAGGCGGCATGAGCGAACGTGAAACCCTGGTACGCCTGGGTCATATCCACGCGATCGCCTCGGATTTCTACGATGTTTGGGGTAATCGCCATGAAGTTTCCGACGCGGGCATCGCCGCACTGCTCGCCGCACTGGGCGTACGCGCGGGCAGGCCGCAGGATGTTGACGCGTCGATACGCTCGGCCGAGTTCAAACGCTGGCGCGCCGTGCTGCCGCCGGCGCTGGTAGTGCGCGAAGAGGTCGCGCCCTGGACCATCCGTCTGAATCTCCCGGCTGCCGACGCGAATGCGGCGCTCGTATGGCGGCTCACAGAGGAGGCCGGCGCGCGCCGCGAAGGCGCATTGCACGCTGCCTTCCTGGACGTGTCCGCGTCGGTCGAGCTCGACGGCGAGCGCTTCGTTGCGCGCGACTACACGCTGCCGGTCGCCACGGCCTGCGGTTACCACCGCCTCGCAATCCTGCACGACGGCGCCACGATCGGCGAAACGGCGTTCATCGTCGTCCCGGCGCGCTGTTTCCGCCCGCCGGCGGTGGAGAACGACGCGCGCGTCTGGGGTGCGGCGGCGCAGCTCTACGGGCTGCGTTCGGAGTGCAACTGGGGCATAGGCGATTTCACCGATCTGTCGACACTGCTCGCGCAATGGGGCGCGCGCGGGGCAGGTGTGGTCGGCGTGAATCCCCTGCACGCCCTGTTTCCCCACAACCCGGAACACGCGAGCCCTTACAGCCCGTCCTCGCGCTGTTTCGTCAACGTGCTCTACCTGGACGTCGAGGCGATCCCGGACTACAGCGAATGCGATGAGGCGCACAAGCAAGCGCGCACCCCCGGGTTTCAGTCACGCCTGAAAGCACTGCGCGGCGCCGATCTGGTGGACTACGCCGGCGTCGCCGAGATCAAGTTGCCGATGCTCGAACTCTGTTTCGCGCATTTTTGCAATCACCATCTCGCGTTCAATGCACCGCGCGCGCAGGCCTTCCGTGCCTACCAGGCCGCGCATGCGCCGGCGCTTCGGCGCCACGCCCTGTTTGAAGCGCTGCAGGAGCATTTTCACCGCGAGGATGCGCAGATCGGGGGCTGGCCCGTCTGGCCGGCAGCCTACCGCGATCCCGCGGCGCCCGAGGTCGCAAGCTACGCCGAGGCGCATGCCGAACGGGTCGAGTTCTATGAGTATCTGCAGTGGCAGGCCGAGCTGCAGCTCGAGGCCGTGGGCCGGCGCTCGATGGAACTGGGTCTGGGCGTGGGGCTGTACCAGGACCTTGCGGTCTCGGTCGACCGGGGCGGCGCGGAAGCCTGGGCGAACCAGGACCTGTACGCCATCGCGGCGAGCGTGGGCGCGCCGCCGGACGATTTTAACCTGCACGGCCAGGACTGGGGGCTGCCGCCGCTGGCGCCCGAGCGGCTGCGCGCTGCGGCCTATGCGCCTTTCATCGCCACGCTGCGCGCCAATATGCGCCATGCGGGTGCGCTGCGCATAGACCACGTGATGGCGCTGGCGCGGCTTTACTGGGTGCCGCAGGGCGCAGCGCCGCGCGACGGCGCCTATGTGCACTATCCGTTCGAGGACCTGGTGGGCATCGTCGCGCTGGAGAGTCATCGCAATCGCTGCATGGTCATCGGCGAGGATCTGGGCACGGTGCCGGACGAGGTCCGCGCCACGCTCACGCGCGTCGGCATACTTTCCTACCGGGTGCTTTTGTTCGAACGACAGCAATCCGGGGATTTCAAGCCGCCGGCCGAATACCCGGCCGACTCCCTGGTCACGGCCACGACGCACGACCTGCCCACGCTTGCCGGCTACTGGGAGGGACGCGACCTCGCGCTGCGCCGGGAACTCGGACTGT
>CAKKSJ010000230.1:0-1882 GCA_919902965.1 Burkholderiales bacterium | reverse complement strand
ATAGAGCTGCTTCAGACCAATCTCTCGCCGCAGGGCATACTTGCCGCGACGCCCGGTGCCCGTGCAGAGTCGCGCGGCTACGCGGCGATATTCGGCCGCGACGCGGCGGTGTGCGCGATCGGCATGGCGCTCTCCGGGGATGCGCTTCTCGAACGCGAGGCCGCGACCGGCCTGGTCACGCTCGCCGGCTATCAGGCGAAGAACGGCCAGATCCCGAAATTCGTCGACGCGCGCGCTCAGGAGGCCGACTTCTGGTACCTCGGCTGCATCGACGCCACGCTGTGGTGGCTGATCGCGCTTGATTTTCTCGACCGGCGCGACCCGGCCGGCGGCCTGCGCCAGCGGCACTCGCCTGCAATCGCGAAGGCGATCCAGTGGCTGGAGGCACAGGAGCATCAGCGCTTTTATCTGCTGCAGCAAAATGAGGCGAGCGACTGGGCCGACATCATGCCGCGTTCTGGTTTTGTGCTCTACACCAATGCGCTCTGGTACTGCGTCAAACAGCGCTACGGCCTTTCCTGCGGCGACGAAACGCGCGCGAATTTCAACCAGCTGTTCCATCCGTTCAGCGCCGACCTGGCCGATTACCGCCGCGCCCGGCTGCTCGCCCACTACGCAAAACGCAACGCGAAAAATCGCGACCTCTACCTCTCTTTCGTCAATTTTTCCTTCCACGGCGAGGAGGGCGACGTCTTCGGCAACCTGCTCGCCCTGCTGTGCGGACTTGCCGACGGCGAGGCGGCGCGGCGCACCCTGCGCGCGCTGGATCGCGCCGGCATTGCAGATCCATGGCCGGTGCGCGTGGTATGCGAGCCGATTCCGGCCGGGAGTTCCCAGTGGCGGGCGTACATGTCGCGCCACCGGCAGAACCTGGAGTGGCAATACCACAACGGCGGCATCTGGCCTCTGGTCGGAGGATTCTGGGTCGCCGCGCTGGTGCGCGCGGGCGCGCAGGCCCGTGCCCAGGCCGAACTGCTGAAGCTCGCAGGCGCGAATGCGCTCGATGGCTGGGCGTTCAACGAGTGGCTGCACGGACGCAGCCTGGCGCCGGGCGGCATGCGCGGCCAGTCCTGGAATGCGGCGGCATTTCTGATCGCCCTGGACGCTGTGCGCGAGGGGAGCGGGGCTTTTGCGCTCGCGCCCGCGCTGCAGCGGTAAGCGAGTTCTCCTCGGTGCGTAGCCAAAGCGGTGATCTCGAGTCGCGGGCCGTCTGCTTCCAGCATCACAATTGAACCTTTAGACGATGGGAAGCAACACCAGGGTTCCAAAAATTGATACCATATCTAGTATAAAGTGTCATGAGCAAGCGCGATAAACTATTGGCGGCAATCCGGGCCAACCCGAAAGCGGTCCGTTTCGAGGACGCGTGCAAGGTGGCGGAACGGCTGGGGTTCACGCACAAGGGCGGACAGGGATCGCACCGCGCTTTCGGTCGCGCAGATGAACCCGACCTGCTCAATTTCCAGAACCGCGGCGGATATATACCGCCCTATCAGGCGCGGCAATTGATCAGCATGATGGACAAGTATGGAGGCGAGGATGACGAAGTATCCGATTGAAGTGTTCTGGAGTGACGAGGACGAAGGCTATATCGCGGTCGTGCCCGACCTCGCCGGCTGCAATGCCTGGGGCAAGACCGAAGCCGCGGCGATCCGCGAGGCGCATGACGCCATCGCCGCCTGGATCAAGGCCGCCAAGAGCATGAAGCGCGCGATCCCGGCGCCGTCGAAGCCCGCGGATGAAATGGCCTACAGCGGCAAGTTCCTCATGCGCGTGCCCAAACGCCTGCACGCGGACATGGCGAAGGCCGCGAAATCCCAGGGCGTAAGTCTGAACCAGTATGTGCTGTACCTGCTGACCGAGCGGCACGCGCAGGGCAAGC
>CAKKSJ010000229.1 GCA_919902965.1 Burkholderiales bacterium | reverse complement strand
ACGGCAGATCGGCGTAGCGCACTTCGGCGCCCAGCCCGGAGCCGCGGCAGATTTCCAGCAAATGCCCGGCCAGGCCGAAGCCGGTGATGTCGGTCATCGCGTGCACCCCGGCCAGTTCTGCCAGGTCCGTGCCCGGCGTATTGAGCCGGGTCGCGGTAGCGATCATCTGCGCGTAACCCGCAGCCGACAGCGCGCCTTTTTTCAGCGCGGCGGAGAGTATGCCCACGCCCAGGGGTTTGCCCAGGATCAGCAGGTCGCCCTCAATCGCGCGATCGTTGCGCTTGACCCGGTCCGGATGCACCAGCCCCAGGGCGACCAGTCCGTAGATCGGTTCGAGCACGTCGATGGAGTGTCCGCCGGCGATGGGTATGCCGGCTTCGGCGCACACCGACTCGCCACCGGCGAGGATTTTCTGGATCACTTCCAGCGGCAGTTTGTCCAGCGGCATGCCGACGACGGCGAGCGCCATGAACGGGCGCCCGCCCATGGCGTAGATGTCGGAGAGCGCATTGGCCGCGGCAATGCGCCCGAAGTCGTAGGGATCGTCCACGATGGGCGTGAAAAAATCCGTGGTCGCGATCAGCGCCTGGCTGTCGTTCAGGCGGTACACCGCAGCGTCGTCGCCGGATTCCGTGCCCACCAGCAAATCCCTGGGCAGGCTGCGGATGGACGCAGCGGCGAGCAATTCTCTCAGCACCCCGGGCGCAATCTTGCAGCCGCAGCCGCCGCCGTGCGAGAACTCGGTGAGGCGAACGGGCGCGGTGTCCGGTGCAGTCATGGTGGCGGGTCCCGGTTTCAGCTGATGTTTGCGTGTAAACTCGGGGGCTCGTTTCTTGAGCAGCGGAGCCGCATCCGGGTTCGGTGCGTACTTCTCGGAAAATCCGTGAAATTTCCCAATGTCGTAACCGTAGCACAGCTGGCCGGCTTTGACGAGGTCATCGACGTGCGCTCACCCGCCGAATTCGCCGAGGACCATCTGCCCGGTGCGATCAACTGCCCGGTGCTCGATGATGCCGAGCGCGCCGCGATCGGTACGATGTACAAGCAGCTTTCCCCTTTCGATGCGAAGAAGCGCGGCGCCGCGCTGGTGGCGAAAAACATCGCGCGCCACATCGAGGAAAAATTCGCCGCGCACGGCAGGAACTGGCGCCCGCTGGTGTATTGCTGGCGCGGCGGCAAGCGCAGCGGCGCCATGGCCCACATCCTGTCCGAAATCGGCTGGCACGCGGCGCAGCTGGAAGGCGGCTACCGCGCCTACCGGCGCGAGATCCTGGCGCAACTGGGAACGCTGCCGCAGCGGCTGCGCTACCGCGTGGTCTGCGGCGCCACCGGCAGCGCCAAGAGCCGCCTGCTGCAGGCGCTGGCCGCGGCCGGCGCGCAGGTACTCGACCTGGAGGAACTGGCCCGCCACCGCGGCTCGGTGCTGGGCAAACTCCCGCAGCAGGCGCAGCCGGCACAGAAAATGTTCGATAGTCTGGTTTGGGATGCGCTGCGCAAGTTCGATGCGGAACAGCTTGTGTATGTCGAGGCCGAAAGCAAAAAAATCGGCCAGTTGCAGGTGCCCGATGCCCTGCTCGCCTGCATGCGCGAAAGTCCCTGCGTGCTGATCGAAGCGCCGCTGGCGGAACGCGTTGCTTTTCTCGTCGACGAATACGCGCACTTCCTCGGCGATCCACGCGACCTGAAAGAAAAGCTCGACTGCCTTGCCGGCCTGCAAAGCAGGGAGACGATAGCGCGCTGGACGCAGCAGATCGAGAACCGGCGCTGGCAGGAACTGGTCGCCGATCTGCTCGTGAATCACTATGACCCCGCCTACCACCGCGCCACGCGAAAGAACTTTTCCGGCCTCGCCGACGCGCGCGTGCTGCAAGCCTCGAAGCTTGATTTCGCGTCGCTCGAGCGGATCGCGGCGCAACTGATCGCAGAGGAACGGACATGAACAATCCGGAAATGAAACCCCGGCTGCTGCAGTTGTTTCCGGTATTCCAGAAGCTGCCCGCTGCTGCGCTCGATGAGGTCATGCGCAGCGCCGCCACCAGGCAGGCACCGGCGGGCGCAATCCTGTTCGAAGCCTCGAGCCCCTGCACCGGCTTCCCGATGCTGTTCGACGGCAGCGTGCGCGTGGTCAAGACCGCGCCCAATGGCCGCGAAGTCCAGCTCTACCGGATTACACCCGGGGAAAGCTGCCTGCTCTCTTCGAGTTGCCTGCTCGGCGGAACCACCTACGCCGCAACCGGTATCGCCGAATCCGACGTCACCCTGCTCGCCCTGCCACCGGCGCTATTCCATCGGCTGCTGGCCGAGCACAGGCCTTTCCGCGACTATGTGTTCAGCCTGTTTTCGGAGCGCCTGGCCGACCTCATGGCCCTGGTCGAAGCGGTCGCCTTCCAGAAACTGGATCAGCGCCTCGCCGCGCTGCTGCTGGGCAAGGGTGAACTGGTGCGCGCAACGCACCAGGGACTTGCGGATGAACTGGGCAGCGTGCGCGAAATGGTGAGCCGGCTGCTCAGCAATTTCCAGGACCGCGGCTGGGTCGAACTCGGCCGCGAGCAGATCCGCATTACAGACGCAGCGGCGCTACGCCGGATGGCGCAAGCCTAGCGCACATACCGCATAGGAAATGCGGTCGCATACCGCCGGCGCACTGCGCGCGGTTTTTATTAAAGATCGCCGATTGCGCGCTGCGCGCGCCAACCGTGTCTTCCGTACGGATGAAAAGCGCATCCGTATGGAAGACACGGTTATTGGGAAAAGCAAGGGCGGTATGCGATTTTCATACAGGATCGGCGATCCGCCCGGACGGCTTTGCGTCCGCGCAAAATCCTAACTCCGCAACAGACACGCTTCCTACAGTCCGCCCATCACCTTGATATGCGCCACGACGCCGCGCGCCAGTGCGGACAGGTTGTAGCCGCCTTCGAGCACCGACACCATGCGCCCCTCGGCGTATTTGTCCGCTACTGCCTTGATCTCGGTCGTGACCCAGGCGTAATCCGCGTCCACCAGCCGCAGCATGGCCATGTCGTCTTCGACATGGGCGTCGAAACCGGCAGAGAAGAAAATCATCTGCGGCCGGAACGCTTCCAGCGCCGGCAGCCACTGCTGTGTTACGGCGTCGCGAAACGGCTGACTGCCGGCGCCCGCCGGCAGCGGCACGTTGACCATGTTCGGCGCCGGATGCTCGGTGCCGCTGTAGGGATAGAACGGATGCTGGAAAGTGCTCACCATGAGCACGCGCGGGTCGTCGCGAAAAATATCCTCGGTACCGTTGCCGTGATGCACGTCGAAATCGACGATGGCGACGCGCTCGAGGCCGTGCTGCTCGAGCGCATGCCTGGCGGCGACGGCGACGTTGTTGAACAGGCAAAAACCCATGGCGCGGCTGCGCATCGCATGGTGCCCGGGCGGTCGCACGCTGCAAAAGGCATTTTCCGCCTGTCGGTTCAGCACCAGGTCGGTGGCCAGCACCGCGGCACCGGCCGCGTGCAGCGCGGCTTCCCAGGTGTGCGGATTCATCGCGGTATCCGGATCCAGATGAACCGTGCCGCTTTGCGGCGAACTCGAACGGATGTGGCTGATGTATTCCATCGGATGCACCCGCGCCAGGCTGCTCACGCTGGCCTGCGGTGCCTGATGATGGGTCAAATGCTGCCCGATGCCGGAAGCGATCAACTGGTCATGGATGGAACTCAGGCGCTCCGGACACTCGGGGTGATAGGCACCCATATCGTGTTTGCCGCAGTGCGGGTGAGAGATGAACGCGGTGGTCATGGTCGCTTGCGCCGGGATTGGATTTAATGAATATTAGCCGAAATCCACGTAAAATGACGCTAAGCCTGAGATTGAGCACGCCATCCCGCAGGGGGCGGTCATGCGCCGCCGCCATCCACGCACGGGCGCCCGGCCCCGCCGGAAACACGACGGAGAACCCGATTGCTGCTGCATGCTGAAACGAAATTTGCCATACGCGACACGCCCATACACCGCGTCATTGCGAACACAGGCAAGATCATTCTGGGCAAGGAGCGGCAGATACGGCTGTCGGTAGCCTGTCTGCTGGCGCGCGGCCATCTGTTGATCGAGGATCTGCCCGGGGTGGGCAAGACCACGCTCGCTCACACGCTGGCAAAGCTGCTCGGCCTGGGCTTCCAGCGCATCTCGTTCACCAGCGACCTCTTGCCGGCCGACATCATCGGCGTATCCGTGTTCGATCGCGACAGCAGTTCCTTCAAGTTTCATCCGGGGCCAATTTTTTCGCAGCTGATCCTGGCCGACGAAGTCAATCGCGCCACGCCCAAGGCGCAAAGCGCGCTGCTGGAGGCGATGGAAGAGCATCAGGTCACCGCAGAGGGCGAGACGCGGCCGCTGCCGGAACCCTTTTTTGTCATTGCCACACAGAACCCTTCGCACCAGGTCGGCACCTTTCCCTTGCCCGAATCGCAACTCGACCGCTTTCTCATGCGCATCGAACTCGGTTATCCGGATCGCGACGCCGAACGCGCCTTGTTGCAGGGCGTGGAGCGGCGCAATCTGGTGGCGACGCTGGAACCCTGTCTTGCGCCGGGCGAACTGATGGAAATGCAGGCGAGCGCGGCCAAGGTGCATGCAGCCCCGGCTCTGCTTGACTACGTACAGGCGATCGTCGAGCACACGCGGCGCGCGCCCGAGTTCAGCAACGGCCTGTCGCCGCGCGCCGCCCTGGGCATACTGCATGCGGCCAGGGCCTGGGCCGTGCTCGAGGGCCGCGACAAGGTATTGCCCGAAGACGTGCAGGCGATTCTGCCCGGCGTGGCCGGCCACCGTCTCGCTCCGGCGCATGAAGGCGCGCGCAAGCGCGCTTCCGAAGTCACGGCCGCGCTAATCGAGGCCGTGCCGATACCCTGAGCAGCTTCAGGCCACCGGTGCGCGTAGGCGCGATGTTCCAAAAACTCCTGAGCCGCTCGCAGCTCTACCTGACGTTCTTCGGCCCGCGCGCGCCCGAGCCGGGCACCATTTTCCTGCGGCAGAATCGCGTCTATATCCTGCCGACCCGCCCCGGCCTCGCCTTTAGCCTGGCGCTGGTTGTGATGCTGATCGGCTCGATCAACTACAACCTGTCGCTCGGCTACATTCTAACTTTCCTGCTTGCGAGCATGGGGCTGGTGGCGATCCTGCACACGTTTCGCAACCTGGTGCACCTGCATATCAGCTCCGGCCGCGTGGAGCCGGTGTTCGCGGACGAAACCGCATGGTTCGAGCTATTCATCGAAAATCGCTCGCGCTATGAGCGCAGCGCCATCGTCCTCTGGCATCAGCGCAATCAAACGCAATGCGACGTAGCGTCCGCGCGCGGCACCACGGTAAGCCTGCCGATCAAGGCGGAGCGGCGCGGCTGGCTGGCGCCGGGACGCATTACCGTGGACACGCGCTTTCCGGTCGGTCTGTTGCGCGCCTGGAGCTATATTCAGCCGGACATGCGCTGCCTCGTTTACCCCAAGCCGGACGACGGCATTTTGCCGCTGCCCGAGCCCACCGGGGCCAGGGGCGAAAAACGCGTCGCCGGCGGTGGCAGCGACGATTTCGCCGGTCTGCGCGCCTACCAGACTGGCGATTCGCCGCGGCATATCCACTGGAAAGCCGCCGCCAGGGAGCAGGGACTGCAGACCAAAGTGTTCAGCGGCCGTGCCGCTGCCGAATTGTGGCTGGACTGGAACGCGCTCCCGGCCAGTCTGGATATCGAGTCCAAACTGTCGCGCCTGACGCGCTGGGTGCTCGCGGCCGACCAGGACGCCTTGCGTTACGGACTGCGCCTGCCCGGAGTGGAGTTGGCGCCTGACGCAGGCGAGCCGCACCGCCTTGCCTGTCTGCGGGAGCTTGCGCTGTATGGCCTCTAAGACGGCACCGAATCCGCCTATCCAGTTGCGCCACCTGCTGTGGCTGCTCGCCGGGCTGGCGCTGGTGGCGGCGCCGCATACCCTGCGCCTGCCCTGGTGGCTGAATCTGATCGCACTGATCCTGTTCACCTGGCGTGTCTATCTCGGCTGGGGCGAACGCGTGCTGCCGCAGAAATGGCTGCTGGCCCTGTTTGTGGTCGGCGGCGTATTGGCGGTCTATCTGACCTACCGGACTATTTTCGGACGCGATTCCGGCGTGGCCATGCTGGTGTTGTTCCTCTCGCTAAAACTGCTCGAACTGCACCGTCAGCGTGACGCGATTGTGCTGATCCTGCTTTCCTATTTTCTCGCGCTCACCAATTTTTTCTATTCGCAGACGCTGCCGACCGCGGCACTGATGCTCGCCTCGGCGCTGATCAACACCGCCAGCCTGGTGAACTTCGCCGCGCCGGCGCGCACGCTGCAGGCAAACCTCAGAACTGCTGGCGTGCTGCTGGCGCAGGCGGCACCGGTCATGCTGCTATTGTTCTTCCTGTTTCCGCGCGTGCAGGGTCCGCTGTGGGGCCTGCCGCAGGATGCCTACAGCGGCGTCACCGGCCTGTCCGATTCGATGTCGCCCGGCGCGATCAGCCGGCTGTCGCAGTCCGACGCCATCGCGTTTCGCGTCAGATTCGAAGGCGAAGCGCCGCCCAGACCCCTGCTCTACTGGCGCGGGCCGGTATTCTGGGAATTCGACGGCCGCACCTGGCGTCCCGGCGATGTGCGCAGCTTCAATGAAATCAAATTCGAGGCCAGCGGCAAGCCCTACGACTACGAGGTCACGCTCGAGCCGCACAACTACAACTGGCTGTTCGCGCTGGAACTGGCGGCAAAGATCCCGCCCAACGCGAGAGTCACGCCCGAATACACGCTGCTTTCGCGCACGCCGGTGCGCAACCGGGTGCGCTACGACATGCGCTCCTATACCAATTTCACCGAAGGCGGCGCGGACGCCGCCGAGGAACTGCGGCCGGGACTGCTGCTGCCCGAAGGTTTCAACCCGCGCGCGCGCCGGCTGGCGCAGCAATGGGCGGCGCAAAGCGCGAGCGACGCGGCCATCGCGCAGAAGGTCCTGAATTATTTTCGCGAACAAGGTTTTGTCTATACGCTGGAGCCGCCCTTGCTGGGACGCGACTCGGTGGACGAGTTCCTGTTCGGCAGCAAACGCGGCTTTTGCGAGCACTACGCTTCGAGCTTTGTGTTTCTGATGCGCGCAGCCGGCGTGCCGGCCCGCGTCGTCACCGGTTACCAGGGCGGAGAAATCAATCCGGTGGATCAATACATGATCGTGCGCCAGTCCGATGCGCACGCCTGGGCCGAGGTGTGGCTCAAGGGCCGCGGCTGGGTGCGCTTCGATCCCACCGCCGCCGCATCGCCGGTGCGGGTCGAATCCGGCGTTGCCGCCGCGGTGCCGGCCACCGACCCGCTGCCATTGATGGCGCGCACCACGCTCTATTGGCTGCGCGGGCTGCGCTATAACTGGGATGCGCTGGCGAACAAATGGAACCAGCTGGTGCTTGGCTATAACCCGGAGCGCCAGCGCGAGTTCCTCACCCGCATCGGCATGAACGAGCCCAGTTGGGAAGACATGGCGCTGACCCTGTTCTGGGGTGTGGGCGCGCTGCTCGCGCTGCTTACCGCCTGGCTGCTGCGGCGCCTGCGCACCGCCGACCCGGTGCTGCGCCTGTGGCTCAGGTTCTGCGCCAAGCTCGGCAAAAACGGCTGTACGCGCGCGCCGCATGAAGGCCCGGCCGATTTTATCGAGCGTACGGCCGAGCGCTATCCGGCTCATGCCGAACGCATCCGCACAATCGGCGCGCACTACATTGCGCTGCGCTACGGCGGGCGGACAGATGCGCAGCTACTCGCCGAATTGCGCCTGCTGGTGCGGGAGTTCAGCGTTTGAGCCGGCCGCTGCGTTTGCTGCTGCGCGCACTAACGGTCCTCGCGCTGAGCGCCTGCTTGAGCGTCGCCGCCAAGCCCGCCACAGACTACGCCGAGCGCAGGGACGTGCGCGCGTTCATTTCTCAGATGGTCGACAAGCACGGCTTCGCCAGGAACGAACTGCAACAGCTGTTCAGCCGCGCGCGCTTCAAGCCGGAGGTCATCGCGGCGATCACTCCGCCGAGCGCGCCACGCGCGCGCTCCTGGCAGGCGTATCGCGCGCTGTTTCTCACGCCGGAGCGCGTCGAAGCCGGCGTCGAATTCCGCGGGCAGGAACGCGCAGCGCTTGCACGCGCCGCAGAACTCTACGGCGTGCCCGAAGAAATCATCGTGGCCATCATCGGCGTGGAAACGGTCTATGGCCGCAACACCGGCAGCTACCGCGTCATCGACGCGCTCACTACCCTTGCCTTCGATTATCCGCCGCGCGCCAAATATTTTCGCGGCGAGCTGGAAAACTATCTGCTCTACGCGCGCGCTGCAGGCATCGACATCCTCGCCATAAAGGGCTCGTATGCCGGCGCCATCGGCATTCCCCAGTTCATGCCCGGCAGCTATCTGCGCTACGCGGTGGACCTGGACGGCGACGGCCAGCCGGATCTGTCCAATAGCTTTGCCGACGCCATCGGCAGCGTGGCGAATTATCTGAAACAACATGGCTGGGAAACCGGCCGGCCGGTTGCCTACCCGGCGCAGGTGCAGGGGCAAGGGCATCGCGAACTCGTCGACGCCGGCATCAAACCGGCTTACCGCTACGGCGAGCTCGCGAGCCTGGGCGTCAGCGCCGCCGGCGTAGCTGACGCGGATGCGCTATGCGCCTTGATTGAACTCGCGACACCGGACAATGCCAGCGAGTATCTGGTCGCATTCAACAATTTCTACATGCTGACGCGCTACAACCGCTCGAGCATGTACGCAACTGCGGTGCTGGAGCTGGCGCAGGCGGTGAAAGCGGCCTACCAGCCGGATTGAGCGCGGGCGGCGCCGCGCAGCCTTACTTTAACTGCGCCAGCGCGCGCCGGATGTCCTCGACCGCTTCGGGCTTGAGTGCTTCCTGCGGCGCGATCGCGTCGCCGACATCGAAGCCCTGCAATTGCAGCGCCGTCTTGATGCACGCCGCGAGCGCGTACCTGGCAAACACTTCGTTGATGGCCCATTGCCTGCGCTGCTCCGCTATCGCTTCCTCCCACTTGCCGGCGCTGGCCAGGTCGTACAGGCGCACACATTCGCGCGGCATCACGCAACCGGGTCCGGCCATCCACCCCACGCCGCCCAGCTTCAGCACCAGCAGCGGTATGTGCGCGGAAGCGCTGAACACCTTGATGCGCTCGCCCATGCGATTGAGCATGCTGAGGATGCGTCCGGTATTGCCCGATGCGTCCTTGACGTACTCGATATTGGGGATATGCGACAAGGCATCGAGCACATCCATGGCGATATCGCCGCCCAGCAGGCCGGGGTTGGTGTACAGCGTCATCGAGGTCTGCGGCAATGCGCGGGCGATGGCGCTGAAATAGCTTTCAATGCCGCGCGCCGGCACCGGAAACATCTGCTGCAGGATCAAAATCATCCCGTTTGCCCCCAGGCGCGCGTGCGCCTCGGCCTGCCGGATCGCGTCGCTGGTGGCGAACGCCGCCACGCCTGCCAGAACCGGCACGCGACCGGCTGCGGCGTCGACCACAATGCGCACGATCTCCTTGCGCTGCTCGAATGAGAGATAGGCAAACTCGCCGGTGCTGCCCAGCGGCGAAAGGCCGTGCACGCCGCTAGTGATCAGATGTTCGACCAGGTCGCGCAGCACGCGCTCGCGCACGCGTCCGGTGGATGCGTCGATCGGGGATACGAGATAGGGGAAAATTCCGTGAAAGTCGCTCATCGGGAAGCGCGCCTTGTTCGGTTTCATGCCGCAGGCGGGATGATAGCGCGCTTTGCGTCGCGCGAGGCTTGCAAGTTGCGCCATACAACGCAACAATGCGCACTTTCCAAAATAGAGCATCACCACATGAAAAGCAGCAAGGCTGGACCGCGGGGGGCGCGCATCGCCGTGCGCGATTCCGGCATACACGGGCGCGGCGTGTTCGCCCTGC
>CAKKSJ010000228.1 GCA_919902965.1 Burkholderiales bacterium | reverse complement strand
GCATCGAGGCTGAATTTGTCGATCTTGCCTTTGAGAAGGTCGCTCAGCCGCGGCTGAGTCACGCCCATGCGGGTCGCGCATTCTTTCTGGGTAAGTCCGCTGGAACGGACAAAGTGCTCGATCTTGCTCATCAGTTCGGAGCGCAAATGAAGGTTCTGCGCCTCGTCTGGCGAAAAACCTATATCCAGGAATACGTTTCCGCTTCCACGTACTATTTTCAGCTTTTCGACCATCACAATTTCCTCTCGTTAAGCATTGCCCTGTAGCGCTTGCGTGCCAGCTCGATCTCGGCCTTTGGCGTCTTCTGTCCCTTCTTCTGGAAGGCGTGAAGTACGTAGATCGCCTCCGCGAACTTGGCTACGTAGATGACGCGGAAGGCGCCGCTGTCCTCGCGCACCCGTATCTCGCTGACGCCTAGACCGATCGACGGCATCGGCTTGCGGTCCGTTGGTTCCAGTCCTTCCTGAACCCGCGCAAGCTCGCGGCCGGTGCGTTGCTTCGCAACTACGGGGAATCCCCGTATCGCATCACGGCTGTCTCCGATCCATTCGATCCGCTTCCTGCGTATTATATCCATTTTGATAACTTAAAGAGAAACGCTTTCACGCTGAATTCGGGGGTTCGAATCTCCCTGGGGACGCCAGTATCATCAAATAGTTACTGGATATCAAGTTCACGACACCGGGCGTAACATCAAAAATCGCACCCGGCACCGGTGAATCGGTTGTAAATTGGCAAGCACATGGAAGAAGCAAGCACGCCGGAGGAGACCCGCTTATCGGCACTGCTGTGGCTGGATGAAGCCGAGACCTATGCCCAGGCGCTGAAGCGCGCCGGATTCGGCGCCAGTCTGGACGTTCAGCTGCTGCGCTCCGATCAGCAGCCGAGCGACGCGCAACTTGCGCGCACCGACATACTGCTCGCCAGGGTGGCACCGCCCGGGTTGCTGGCTAGTATGCCGAAGCTGCGCTGGATCCAGGCGCTCACCGCCGGTGTCGAACACTGGGTTTCGCGGCCTGATTTGAACCCCGGAATAGCGCTGAGTTGCGCACGCGGCACGCATCGCGTGCAAATGCCGGAGAATATTCTCGGCGCTTTGTTCCATCTGACCAAGCCTTACGCGCAAGCAACGCTGGATCAACGCGACCGGCGCTGGGTGAGGCGGTTTTCGGAGCCGCTGGCCGGAAAGACTTTGGGCATACTTGGACTGGGCGAAATCGGCCGCGAGCTCGCTAAAAAGGCGAGCGCTCTGGAGTTGCGCGTGATCGGCACGCGGCGCGCCGCGGATCCCGTGGCACAGGTGGAGAAAATCTACCCGCCTGAAGCCACCGACGAAGTGTTGTCGCAGTCGGATTTCGTGCTGCTGCTGTTGCCGCTTACCCCGTTGACGGAAGGGTTCATGAACGCCGCGCGCTTCAAGGCGATGCGCAGCAACGCCTACCTGCTCAATTTCGGGCGTGGTTCGCTGGTCGTCGACAGCGACCTGGTGGAGGCGGTGCAGGCAAAGACCATCGCCGGCGCGGTACTCGATGTCTATCGCACGGAGCCGCTGCCTGCCGAGCATGTATTCTGGTTGACCGAAGGTATTACCGTGCTCCCGCATATAGGCGGGCTGGATGCGCACCGCGACGAAACCGTCGCCGCCATGTTCGCTGAAAATATGGGGCGTTTCCTGGCCGGCGACGCGTTGGTCGCGCTGGTCGACCGCGAGCGGGGATATTGAAATACCTCCCGGACCGATGCGCGAGGCTGCATGAACAATCTGTGTTTTGATGCGGCGCTGCGCGCGCGGATTTCCCGCAATCTTGCACTGCGCCCCGCAGCAATTCTGCCTTCGGCCGGACTCAAGCGTGCGGCCGTGTGCGTGATTCTTACCGATGACGGCGAGGGCGGCGCAGCGCTAGTGCTGACGCTGCGTGCGAAGCAGCTGAGCGCGCATTCCGGGCAGTTCGCGCTGCCCGGCGGGCGCGTAGATGCGGGCGAGTCCGCCGTGGACGCGGCGCTGCGTGAAGCGCGCGAGGAAATCGGCCTGGAACTTCCGCGCGAGGCCGCACTCGGATCTCTGGATGACTACCCCACGCGCTCAGGCTATCTGATCACGCCGATCGTGGCGTGGGCGCCAGACCAGGCGCGCATGCACGCAAATCCTGCAGAGGTCGAAGTTATTTACCGGGTGCACCTGGCTGAATTCAGCCAGCCGGGTTCGCCCGAATTTGTTTCCATCCCGGAAAGCGATCAGCCGGTAATCCGCTATCCTTTGCTGGGCACGCTGATCCATGCGCCCACAGCGGCGGTGCTGTACCAGTTTATTGAAGTCGCGGTGCATGGCCGGTCCACGCGCGTGGCGCACCTGGAGCAGCCGGTCTGGGCCTGGAACTGAACGCTCAGTCGACCACGAACAGCTTCGCGCCTACGGTCGTGGATGAACGATGCGCCTCGGCGCCGTCGGCGACCTGATAGCTCATGCCGGGTTGCAGCACATACTGTCGCCCGTCGCGAAGCTCGGTATGCAATTCCCCTTCGAGGCAGAGCAGGATATGCCCCTTCGAGCACCAGTGGTCCGCCAGATAGCCGGGCGTATATTCGACCAGGCGCACGCGGATGGGTCCGAACTGGCGTGTGCGCCAGTAGGCAACACCGCGTTCTCCCTTGTGTTCGCTGGGATCGATCTTCGACCAATCGGTGGTGGCGAACGGTATTCCTGTCATTTCCATGCGTGCAGTCTCTGCGTCTAGGCGGTGAAAAAGCGAAAACAGGACCTATGCGTTTTCGCGCTGTACATGGCCGCGTCCGCCAGTTTGATCAGGGTTTCGTGCTCCTGTGCGTCGTCCGGATAGATGGCGATGCCGATGCAGGTGCCGATGTCTACGCTTTGCTTTTGGCGTTCCAGGTAAAACGGTTCGGCTATGGCAGTAACGATCTTGTCTGCGACGGCGGAAACGCTTTCGCGGCTGTTAATGTCACGCAGAATCACGGCAAATTCATCGCCCCCGACTCGCGCGACGGTATCCGACTCGCGCACCAGCTGCCGTATTCTATTGCTGGCATCGCGCAGAAGTTCGTCGCCGGCGTTGTGACCGAGCGTATCGTTCACCGGTTTGAACCTGTCCAGGTCGAGGTAGAGGAGGGCAAAGCGCGCAGAGTCGCGTTTGGCAAGACTGATCGCCTGGCCCAGGCGGTCGTTGAACAGCAAGCGGTTGGGAAGGCCGGTGAGGCTGTCGTGGTGCGCCAGATGGTGGATGCGCTGCGCCGCGTGCTGCTGTTCGGTAATGTCGGTCGCCATGGAATAGCACCCGGGGATCTGTCCATTTACCTCCGGATGAGGCACTAGCTTGACTTCGAGCCAGCGTTGTTCGCCGTTCTTGAGTTCGGCCAATCGTTGATACGCAAGCGGATGGCCGGCGAATGCCCGATTGAAATGCGCTTCCAGATTCGCGTAAGCGGCATCTCCGACGATTTCACGCAAAGGCCTGCCGATGATATCGGCAGGGTCGAATCCGAAAAAATCGGCGTAGCGTTTGTTGGCGAAAACGCAATGCATGTTCCGCTCCACATAGAGGATCATCGCCGGCACATTGTCGGTCAGCAGGCGCAGTTCGGTATCGCTGTCAAGCAAAGCCTTTTCCGCCCGTTTGCGTTCGGTGATGTCGGTATAGATGGAGAGAAAGCCGCCGCCTGTCAGCGGGGTTCCGCGGATTTCCAGAACCGTTCCGTCTGGCCGCGTGCGCTCGAACACATGCGGCTCCATTTTTCGAGCCCGATCGACGGCGGCGGCAGTGATTGCATCGGGATCGCCGGACCCGTAGTCGCCGCGCAGCGCATTAAAGCGGATGAACCGCGCCAGCGTAGCCTGGCCGTCGGCGAAGAGGTCCTCGGGGAAGTCCAGCAATTCCTTGAATTTCGCGTTGCACGCGATCAGCTTAAGATCCGGGCCCATCAGCGTCACGCCGCTGGGCAGGTAGTCCAGAAATAGCTGGAGCATGGCCTGGGCATCGGGCCGCAGCTCGCCCGAGTTGGCGGCGCCTTGCGCAGGCACCGCATCGCTGCCCTTTTTGACCATGTCATCCATGCGCTTCGTTCTTCCAGGGGGTCTGTGGCGAAATTTCTGAGTGGTTTCAGCGCCGGACGATGCTGGCGCCGGAGGCTCTGACCAGGTCACCTGCAAGCATTGCAGGGTCATGATCGAAGCTATATACGCGTTCGTCGCCGTTGTCGAAGCGTACCGTCAGCAGCGCCACTAGCATCAGAAATCGCAGGTTCATCAGTTCTTCCTCCGGGTTTGCTCGGTTGCAATTCCCCTTGCGCGGCTTTGGATGGGCATCGCCAGCCCCTAGGCTACCCGTACGCAGCGCGGCCGGCAACTGGCCATCGCGCTGATGCTGCCGGGCTTGACGTGCAGGCGCAGGATAGCGTGTAATTTGGCACCGCCGGAGCAACCGGGAAAAGAGAGGAGTAGCCACACGTGGCAATCACGCGATTTCGTTCAACATTCCGCCACTGCCCGAGATGACTGGAATCCCGGCGCCGATCGAACTCGCGTCGCTGTTCCTGCTGCTTATCGGCATCGGGCTGGCTTTTTCGGACATCCGGCTGTCAGGTTGGGTGGTGGGCTGGATTCTTCTATCCGGCGCGCTGCTGGTGCAGTGGTTTCGCAGCGTCCTGAATTATAGCATGGAGCGCGGCAGCACAGGCGCGGAGATCTACCAGGCCGCCGACGAATGGATGGGGCTGGGCTTCTCGCTGCTTATCGTTGCGTCCATGTACATGATGCGCGAGGTGCTGGCGAAGCACAGCCTCGCGGAAGAACGGGTTCGGGTGGTCAGCGCTGCTGCGCAGGATGCCGTCGTCATGATGGACCACCTGGGCAGGATCGCCTTCTGGAATGATGCGGGGCAAAGAATATTCGGCTACAGCCGGGAGGAAGTGCAGGGAAAGAAGCTGCATGAGTTGATTATTCCGGCGCAGCACCGCGCGGAATTCGAAAGAAACTTTATCGATTTCAGAAAGACGGGAAAGGGTCCGGTTATCGGCAAGACTCTGGAGCTTGCGGGTTTGCGCAGGGACGGGGGGGAGATCGTCACCGAGGTTTCTGTTTCCGGCGTGAACCTGGACAAAAAATGGCACGCAATCTGTATCTTCAGAGACATCACGGAGCGCAACAACGCCGCGAGAATGCTGGAACTTGGGAATGCGGTGGAGGCTTGCCTGGACCGCGCCGAAGGCACCTCGGATGCGCTCCGCGGCGTAATCCGCGCCATCTGCCAAACGCAAAACTGGGATTGCGGCCGCTACCTGCGCGTGGACGATGCTGCAGGCGTGTTGCGTCTGGCCGAATTCTGGAACCTGCCGGGTGCAGCAATTCAGGGATTTCTCGCTGCGGCGCGGGACATCACCTACGGCCCGGGCGAGGGTATGGTAGGCAAAGTCTGGCAGTCCGGGCAGCCCTTGTGGATAGCGGATGTGACCAAGGACGCACGTGCGGTGACGGTGATCTTCAAGGAACAATCCGGCCTGCGTGGCGCCTTCGTATTTCCGGTGAAAGCGGAAGGAAAGACCATCGGCGTGTTCGCCTTTAACAGTCGCGAAATTCCGCAGCCGCACGCGCAGTTTTTGTCGACCGTGACGGCGATTGGCAGCCAGGTCGGCGGATTCCTGCAGCGCATGCGTGGAAAAGACGCCTACACGATAGTGCAGTAAGGATAGGGTGAAAGGGAGGTTGAAGACGCTGCCGGTCCCGTCGCGGGGCTGCAGATTGCCGGCAGCTTTGCCGCGCGCGCTTCGGTTCAGCCGTCCTGGTCCGACGAACGCAGCAAAGTTCCGCTCATGAGGTCTTTCGACAGGTATTGCTGGCGGTAGGTTTCAAAGGGCAGCGTGTCGGCGGCTTCGATTCGCCGCTGGGCCGCAAGTGATTCCCTAGCCATGTCTGCATAGCGCGCCTCGACCTCTCGAGCAGGGGGATGTTCCTGCAGTGCGCGCCGGTGGCGGGCGGACTGCGCCAGTGCGAAAGCGACGTAGGAAATGTCCGCGCTTTTGCGGATCTCCGCGAGAACCCGTGCCGAACGCGTGCTCGAAGCATCGGCGCAGGCAGCGCGCGCCGCCGCGAGGGCATTCCGGTAGGCGTTGCCGGTGTGCGCATGGTCCAGGGCCGCGGCGATCGGCTCGCACTCAGCGAGCAGAGCGCGGCTCCATTCGGCCAGGCTGAGTTCTTCGCCGCGCCTGATCAGGCGCAGGTTCGGATCGCGGCCGCGCAAGGCCACGTCGTGCTGGTTGCGCGACATCGCGGCGTTTTCCTCCGGTGTATCCGCAGGGCTTGCATGGAGCAGGCAGTGCAGCAGAAAAATGTCCAGAAAGCGCATGGTGCTTGCGGCGATGCCGACCGGAGAAAACGGGTCGTTGTCCATGCAGCGCACTTCGAGGTACTCGACGCCGCGCTCGCCCAGGGCGTACAAGGGGCGTTCCCCCGAATGAAAGCGTGGCTTGGGCCTGATGGTGCCGTAGAACTCGTTTTCGATCTGCAACAGCGTAGTGCCTAGCTGCAGGTAGTCCTCGCCTTTGCGCAGCCCGATGGCTTCGTAGGGGGGGTAGGGCCGGGTCAAGGCCGCATTCAGGGATTCCGCGTAGCTGCGCAAGCTGTTGAAGCTCACTGCCAGGGACGCCTGCGCGTCGCTTTGATAGCCTAGCGGCCCCATGCGCAGAGAAGTGGCGCCTGGCAGATACAGCGTGCCGCTCTTGAGTTCCTGCAGCTCGTGCGTCCGCCCGGCGACGAAGCTGCGGCAAACCGTGGGCGAGGCACCGAATAAATAGAGCAGCAGCCAGGAATGACGCCGGAAGTTGCGAATCAGATGGAAATATGCGCTGACCTTGTAGCCGATCACCGGACCGCTGGCGGCATCGGCCTCCTGCAGGATCGGCCAGACTGATTCCGGCAAGGAGAAGTTGTAGTGTACGCCCGAGATGGTCTGCATGCGCTTGCCGTAGCGATGCGCAAGGCCCTGCCGATACACCGTCTTGGCGCGGCCCAGATTGGAGTTGCCGTAGCGGCCGATCGGAATGTCGTCGTCCGCCGGCAGGCCACAGGGCATGCTCGGGCACCACAGCAATTCCTCGTCGAGTTGCTGGTAGACAATCTGATGGATTTCAGTGAGTTCGGCGAGACAGGCATCCACGTCTGTGTGCACGCTGGTGATCAGCTCGAGCTGGGATTCGCTGAAATCGGTGGTGATGTGCGGGTGAGTCAGCGCCGACCCGAGTCCCGCAGGATGCGGCGTATCTGCAAGCATGCCATCCGGCTTGACGCGCAGGCTTTCCTTCTCGATCCCGCGTCGAATACCCGTCAGCACCTGGGGCGGGAGCGTGTGCAGCAGCTGGTCGATGCGATTCATGCGTGTTCCTCGGTTCCAATACCCGTAGGGTAGCAGAAGCACGCTACCTGTTGCTGCCGCGCGTTCTTCTTTGCGTTACCATGCAGATTCACCATACGAAGCGCACGCAGATCAATGCACCGGCCGGTTGCCGGTAACGCGGCTTGCGGACGACACAAGCGGGGAACAACTCCATGGCGCAGTACGATTACGACCTGTTTACCATAGGCGCCGGATCTGGCGGGGTGCGTGCGAGCCGCTATGCCGCCGGTCTCGGCGCGCGCGTCGCCGTCGCCGAGGAGCGTTATCTGGGCGGCACCTGCGTCAACGTGGGTTGCATTCCAAAGAAGCTGTTTTCTTATGCGGCGCACTACGGCGAGGATTTCCATCATGCCGCGGGCTACGGCTGGCAGGCGGCGGCTCCCGCGTTCGACTGGCAGACACTGGTCGCCAACAAGGATCGCGAGATCACGCGCTTGAACGGTGTATACGAAAAACTGCTTTCCGGCGCCGGCGTCACATTGCTGCGCGGGCGCGCCACGCTCGTCGATGCGCATAGCGTCGAATTGGACGGCAGGCGCATCAGCGCGCGTTACATCCTGGTCGCGACGGGCGGCTGGCCGGTAGTGCCGCCTGTTCCCGGTGCGGAGTTTGCCATCAGCTCGAACGAAGCGTTCCACTTGAGCGCGTTGCCAAGGCGCGCGCTGGTCGTGGGTGGCAGCTATATCGCGGTCGAATTCGCTTCCATTTTCAACGGGCTCGGCGTGGATACCACGCTCCTCTACCGCGGGGAACGTCTGTTGAAAGAGTTCGATGCCGATCTCGGCACATTTCTCGCCGGGGAAATGAAAAACAAAGGCATGCAGATTCGCTTGCGGAGCAGCATCGAGCGCATCGCACGCGACGCGCAAGGCGGTGGCTTGCGCGCGACGCTTGCGGACGGCAACGCGCTGGAAACCGATTGCGTGATGTATGCAACCGGCCGAGCGCCCAATACTCGCGGACTGGGTTTGGAGCATGCCGGCGTGAATCTGTCCGCCAGCGGTGCGGTCGTGGTCGACGAAAAATTTCAATCGAGCGTGCCCTCGATCTATGCCGTGGGCGATGTCATCGATCGCGTGCAGCTCACGCCGGTGGCGCTTGCCGAGGGCATGGTCGTGGCGGAACAGCTATTCGGGACCGGCGCCCGCAGTCTGGACTACGAGGGCATACCGACCGCGATTTTCAGCAACCCCAATATAGGCAGCGTCGGCCTGTCGGAGGCGAAGGCGCGCGAACGCGTCGGCGGCGTCGACGTGTACCGCACCACATTCGTGTCCTTGCGCCATCAACTGACCGGTAGCGGCGAAAAAGTGCTGATGAAACTGGTAGTGGACAGCAACACCGAACGCGTGCTCGGTGTGCACATGGTGGGTCCGGACGCCGGCGAGATCATCCAGGGTTTCGCCGTCGCGCTCAAGTGCGGCGCGACCAAACGCCAGTTCGATGCCACCATAGGCATACACCCGACCATAGCCGAAGAGTTTGTGACCATGCGCGAGGCGGTCAAGTGAGGATCGCGGGCACCGATCGACGGTGATGCTCCCGATCTCGCAGCGCAGCGCGAATCGCCTTTGCTCGCGCTTGCGAATTGCCGCTAGGCGCAGCGAAAAAGTAGGTAGAATCGGGACAAGAAGACGCATGCCCGGGCGAGCCGTGGGGAAATGGATTGGTGATGAACTTGGTGATTCACGTCCGACACGCAGTGTCGGTTCTGCACAGAGATAACGCGCGTAACTGCTTAATTGCGCTAGTTCTGCTGTTCGCGGCAATGCATCCTGCCGGTGCGCAAGCGGATGAATCGACGCAGAAGTCGTGGCCGCAGGTTTGGCTCAATCCCGGCATCTACTCGCATCACTTCGACTCGGACAAGGGATTGCGCAATAACAATATCGGCTTCGGCGCCGAAGTCATGCTGTCCGACAATCACGTTTTGATGGCCGGAAGCTTTGTCAACAGCAATCGCGCGCGGACCCGCTTTGCGGGTTACCAGTGGCGCCCTTTGCACTGGAAAGTATCCGGCGTCGATGTGGGGGCGGGTATCGCCATCAGTGCGTTTGACGGTTATCCGAACTATCGAAACGGCGCCTGGTTTGTCGCGCCTCTGCCCATGCTGTCGATCGAAGGCAGGTACCTGGGTGCAAATCTCAGTCTCATTCCCACGGTCGCCGACCGCTTCGACGGCGCCTTCGCGATTCAGGTCAAGCTGCGCGTGTGGTGAATTGCGGTCGATTCCTTCGTTGAACGCGGGAAAGATGCATCAATTCCGGCGCAGCGCAGGAAACGCGGCCACACTTGTTTGATTGCGGCTGGTTGCGGTACAGTTTCGGGCATGAGCTAACCAGGTATGGCGCACAAGGACATGGCCGCCAGCCGGATAGGGCGGCCACAGCTGTGGCGATTTTCTGCGTTACACGGTCAAGCTTGATAAGGATCGAGATCCGGGGATCCAGCCGGTAGTATTTTTTGAGGTATAGCTGTCCACATGCAATTCGACCTAGAGACTGCCCGCACCCTGGTTGAGCGCCCGCTGAGCATGCGCGAGATCGAAGGGCTGCTGCACGGCCGTGGCGAGGCCGAGACGGCACAGCTTTTCTATCAGATGGCCGAATTGTTGCGCCGTACTTCTGCAATCACCGACATCGCCAATCGCGTCTCCGACAGTCTTTCGCTCGATGTGCTGTTTCCGCGCCTGATGGGCGTAGTCACACAGACGCTGAACGCCGATCGCAGTTCCATGTTTTTGTACGATCCGGAAACCAAGGAGTTGTACTCGCGCGTGATGCAAGGCAATGTGATGGGAGAAGTCCGCTTCCCGAGCGACCTGGGAATTGCCGGGTCGGTTTTTGCCAGTGGAGTAGCGGAAATCATCACTGCGGACGCCTACGACAACCGGCGTTTCAACCAGGAGGTTGATCGGCGCACGGGCTATCGCACCAGGAATATTCTGTGCGTGCCCATCCGCAACAAGAATCAGGAAGTGATCGGTGTTACCGAGGTGCTGAACAAGCACGCCGGGGATTTCGACCTCGAGGACCAGCGCCTGCTCGAAGGACTATCGCAGCAGGCCGCCGCCGCGCTCGAGAACGCACGCTTGTTTGAGAAAGTTGAACGCCAGCAGCATGAGGAAGCCATGCTGCTCGAAGTCATCAGTTCGATCGTCTCTGAAATCCGCCTCGGACCTCTGCTTGAAAAGATCCTGACTGCCGCGACGCAGCTCCTGGAATCGGAACGCGGGGCGCTGTTTTTGCACGATCCCAAGCGCAACGAACTGTATTCGTACGCCGCGGGTGGCATTGACAGCAGCGAAATCCGCTTTCCCGCCAACGCCGGCATTGCGGGAGAATGCTTCACCTCGGGCAGGGTGATCAATATTCTGGAGGCCTACAAGGACGCGCGTTTCAATCCGGAGATCGACCGGCGCACCGGCTATCGAACCAGCAGCATCCTGTGCATGCCCATACTCGCCAAGGGTGCGCGTGCGATCGGCGTGATGGAAATCCTCAATCGCAAAGCTGGTGCGTTCAGCAACGCGGACGAGCGGCGGCTGCACGCGTTTTGTGCCGAAGCGGCGGTATCGATTCAGAACGCAAAGCTGTTCGAGGAAATCAGCGCGGAGCGCAACTACAACGAATCCATTTTGCGCAGTATGAGCAATGGCGTGCTCACGCTCGATGCCGACGGCGTTCTGCGCAAAGTCAACGATGCCGCCATTCGCATTCTGCGCCGCAGGGAGATCGATCTCGTCGGGCGCTCGCTCGCGGAGCTCTTTGTCGGCCGCAATGCCTGGGTGGCGGGCAGTCTCGACAAGGTGCGTTCCGCAGGAAAGACCGATATCACCGTGGATACGGATCTTTATGTTGAGGGTGTTGAAGGCGCCAAAGCCGTTTCCGTCGATCTTACGACCGTTCCGCTGCTGAGCATGAGCGATGAGCCGCTCGGCTACATGCTGATGATGGAGGACATTACGCGCGAGAAGCGCATGCGCAATACCCTGTCGCGTTACATGAGCAAGGCGGTGATGGACCAGTTGCTCGAAAGAGGCGAGAACGTACTCGGCGGCATAAATCGCGAGGTGAGCGTGCTGTTTTCGGATATTCGCGGGTTTACCTCGATTTCGGAACGGCTGGGCGCACAGGAAACCGTAGCCTTGCTGAACGAGTACTTCACCGACATGGTCGACATCGTATTTGCCCATCACGGCGTGCTCGACAAGTACATGGGCGACATGATCATGGCGGTATTTGGTTCGGTGCTGCAGGACGTGGACGATGCAAGCAATGCGGTCGAAGTCGGCAACAACATGATGGCGGGCTTGCGCGAATTGAATGACCGCCTGGCGGCGAGAGGCCGGGAACGAATCAGGATCGGCGTGGGCATCAGCACCGGCGACGTCGTGGCCGGGAACATCGGCTCGCCCAAACGGTTAGAATATACGGTGATTGGCAACCGCGTGAACATAGCGCACCGGCTCGAAGACGCAAACAAGTACTACGGCACCTCGGTGCTGATCTGCAATAACACCTACCGGCGCATGAAGGATCAGTCGAACGTACGTGAAATCGATCTGATTCGGGTGCGTGGTATGGAAGAACCAGTGGCAATATACGAAGTGATCGGGCATCACACCGAGGACTCCTTCCCGCATCGCGATACCGCGATGGAGGCGTTTAAGGAAGGGCTGAGCCGTTATCGCCGCCGCGACTGGTCGACTGCGGCGCGTTGCTTTCGCGATGTGCTTGGCGACAATCCAAAGGACGGACCGTCGCGGATATACATGGATCGCTGCGAGATTTTCCGTGGCGCGCCGCCGGCACCGGATTGGGACGGGGTGTGGTCGGTGCAGAGCAAATATTGAGCAAGTATTGATATGGAACTTAAGCAAATTCCGGTTGACGAGCTGCAACTCGGCATGTATGTCTCGAAGCTCGACCGGCCGTGGACGGAAACCCCGTTCGTGTTTCAGGGCTTCATTCTGAGGAGCCCGAAGCAGATCGACGCGATGAAAAAGTACTGCGCCCACGTCTTCGTCGACCCGGAAAAGGAAGATCTGTCCGAAGTCGCGGGACACGCGGGGGGTACGGCGGCCAGTATCCGCGGGACCACGGTCTACAAGGAGAGCGCGAGTCTAGACGTGGAATTGCCACGTGCGCGCAGCGCCATCGCGGAGACGACCAGCGTTTTGCGCCAGATCAGCCGCGACGTGAAGGTCGGGCAGGCGGTTGACGGCGTCAAAGTCCGCCAGGCGGCGACGGATATCACCGAAAGCGTGGTGCGCAACCCGGATGCTGCGACCCTGCTGGTGCAATTGCAGGAGAAAAGCGGGGAGGCGTTCAACCGCTCGATCCACGTATCGGTGCTGATGAGTATTTTCGGCCGTTTTCTGCAGCTCTCGCGGGAAAGCATCGAACAGCTCAGTCTGCTTGGTCTGCTCCAGGACGCCGGCAAGCTGAAGCTTCCGACTGCGCTGCTGGAAAAACCGGGGCCCCTCACCGAGGAGGAAATGAACCTGTACCAGACGCACGTTGATCACTCGGTCGAAATTCTGAACAAGACGCCAGGCCTGCCCAACGATTTGCCCGGACTCGCATCGCTGCACCATGAGCATTTCGATGGTTCCGGATACCCGCGCGGCTTGCGTGGCGTGGCGATCGCATTGCCGGGCATGATCGCCGCGATCGTGGATGCGTTCGACACACTGGTCGCGCCACCCCCGCAGGGCAAGCAAATGTCGCCTTCGAACGCGCTCAACGTCATTTACAAGGGGCGGGGCAGTTTGTTTCAGCCGGCCCTGGTGGAACAGTTCATTCAATGCGTCGGCGTCTACCCGGTCGGCAGCGCGGTCGAGCTGAATAGCGGGGAAGTCGGAATCGTGATTGCGCAAAACCCGCTGCGTCGCCTGCAACCCCGTGTCATGGTAGTCAGGGATGCGAAGGGGAATGAAAGCCGACCCTATAAAATGCTCGACCTTTCAAGAGAGCCCAAGGCGAGGCCGGACGAAGTCTACCGCATACGCCATACGCTCGAATACGACGCGGTCAAGGTCGATCCTAGGGAACTGTTCCTTTGAGCCCTGCCGACGCGGCGGGAGCGGATGCGGCTACGGCCGCGCCGGTCCCCGCAACAGGCGTTCCGTTTATCGAGCGCCTGCGCGCTTGCGTTGAACAACGTCGCGCAGACGGACTGAGCCTTGCTTTGCTACTCGTGGACTGCGGGCTGATCGGCCGGATCGATGCGCTATGGGGCTATCAAGCGGGTGACGCAGTGCGCGCCCGAATCGCCGCCGGCATAAGCGCGGAAGTGCTGCGCCCCGACGATTTCGTCGGCGATCTCGGGCGCGATGAACTTGCCTGCGTGCTTCCCGTGGTGGAGGGGGCGCAGCTCGCGCAGCTCGCGGCGGAAAAATTGCTGCGCAACTTGAGCGCACCCATGTGGCTGGGAGAAGCGGAAATCTATGCGTCGCCGTCGGTAGGGATCGCGGTTTTTCCCGCGAGTGCGGACGCTGCCGAGTCGCTGCTGCAGCGGGCCAGAAGTGCCTGCACGGCGGCTGCCGGCCTTGGCAGTCATGTCGCGTTTTACGACGCAGCGCAGGTTTCCGGAAATTCGGCGCTGGTGGAAGAAGGGCGCTTGCGCTCAGCCATTGCCGACGACTTGCTGGAGCTGGCATTTCAGCCGCAATTCGATTTGCGCTACGGGCAGATAATGGGCGTGGAAGCCATGTTGCGCTGGCACGATGGCACACGCGAACTGGTTTCAATGCGCGCTGCCATCGCCGCCGCGGAGGCGGGCGGGTTGGTCACCAAATTGATCTCTTCGCTGCTGAACCGGGCGCTGCGCAATTGCTCGGACCTGCGCCAGCGCGCTGGGCTGGACTTGCGCGTGGCCGTCAATTTGCCGGCGCGCACCTTGCTGGATCCGGAACTTGCCGAACTCGTAGAGCGCGCGCTGGGCACCTGGTCTTTGCGTCCCGGCAGGCTGATGCTGGAGATCGGGGACCTTGCGGTTCTGGAAACGCATGAGCAGGCCCGGGTACAGATTCGGCGGCTGCACGAAATCGGCGTGAAGCTGTCGATGGACGACGCCGGCGCGCCGCTGTCGTCGCTGTTCTGGCTTGCGACCATGCCGTTCCAGGAGCTGAAAATCGACCTGTCCATCGCGCACGACTGGGCGGTTCAGCCGCAGTCCGAGGGCGTGTTTCGATCCCTGCTCGAACTGGTGCATAAGCTGAAACTTGATGTCGTTGCGATCAGCGTTGCGGACGAGGCGGAGGCCGCCCGGATTCTGGAACTCGGCTGCGACTTCATGCAGGCGGATTTCAAAGGTCCGCCGGTCAGTCCGGAAGAGTTTATCACCCGCTTCGCCAGCTAATTGCCTGGTGGCGGGTGAGCCTGAATCGACCCCTGCTAAGCCTTTCGCCGGCTCGAGCGACGCCGCCCGGGCACATGTCGAAGCGGCGTGCGAACGGCTGGAACTGCTGTGCACGCCTGCCGAGGCGTGCGCGTTGGCGGGCTTTGGCCGGGACGCGAACCGATTAATTCATCCATGCCGGGGCGCTGCGCGGCATAATTGCAGCCTATGAACAAAGTAAACTTCTGCAGTTGGCGCGGGCAGTCGGGCGGGCTTGCGCTCGGTCTCACGCTGGCACTTGCCGTCATCGCCCTGATAGCAGCGTCGGCGTGGTACCTGACGCGCCCGAAACCGGTGACCGTGAGCGTGTCCCAGGCCAGCGTCGGCCGCGTGGAAAATACGGTGGCGAATACGCGCGCTGGATCGGTGATGGCATGCCGGCGGGCCAAGCTCGCGCCGCCCGCGGGCGGGCGCATCGAAAAGCTCAATGTAAGCGAAGGCGACAGGGTGCGCCCAGGGCAGGTGCTGCTCACTCTATGGAGCGACGACGTTAACGCGCGCGAGCGCATGTCGCGCCAGCAATTGCAGACCGCCAAGGCGCGACTGCGCGAGGTGTGCGAACTGGCCAAGGCGTCAGCGCGCGACGCGAAGCGCGCAGATGAACTAAGGGAGCGCAGTTTCATTTCGCAGGAAGCGGTGGAGCGCGCCCGCACCGACGCGGCGGCGAAGCAGGCAGCTTGCGAATCGGCCGGCGCACAGGTGGCCGAAGCCGAAGCGCGCATCCAGGCCTCACGCGCCGACATCGATCGTACCGTGCTGCGCGCGCCCTTCGCCGGTATCGTTGCAGAAGTCAACGGCGAGGTAGGCGAGTATCTGACGCCCTCGCCTCCGGGAATTCCGACCCTGCCGGCAGTCGATCTGATCGACGATTCCTGCCTCTATGTTTCGGCGCCGATAGACGAGGTGGACGCCGCGCAGCTCAGGGTCGGCATGACCGGGCGCATCACCCTGGACGCCTATCGCGGTCAGCACTTCCCCGGCAGGGTGCGGCGCATCGCTCCCTACGTGCTGGCCGTGGAAAAGCAGGCCCGCACCGTGGAAGTGGAGGTCGAGTTCGACCAGCCCGGCGAGGCGAAACACCTGCTGGTTGGCTACAGCGCGGACATCGAGATCGTTCTGAACGGCCACGACGATGTGGTGCGGGTGCCAACGCCGGCGCTGATGCCGGGCAACCGCGTGCTGGTGCTCGGCGCCGGCGGGGTACTGGAGGAGCGCAAAATCCAGATGGGCCTGTCGAACTGGGAGTTCACCGAAGCGAAATCCGGCCTGAACAAGGGCGACCGGGTGGTCACCTCACTCGAGCGCGAGGGCGTCAAAGCGGGTGCCCGCGCGACAACGGAAGGCCCGGCGACGGGGAAAAAGGAAGCCGCCCCGGCCCAGGCGCAATGATCGGTCTCAAGGGCATCGCGCGCACTTTTCTGGTCGGGGGCGAAGAAGTTCACGCCTTGCGCGCCGTGGATCTGGCGATCGCCCACGGTGACTATCTGTCGATCATGGGGCCTTCGGGATCGGGCAAATCGACGCTGCTCAATATCATCGGTCTGCTCGATCGGCCTGACGCGGGGGCCTACGAACTCGACAGCAGAAACGTTACTGCACTGAGCGATGACGAACTGGCGCGCGTGCGGCGCGAAAAAATCGGTTTCGTGTTCCAGTTTTTTCACCTGGTGCCGCGCCTGACGGCGCTGCAGAATATCGAGCTGCCCATGGTTCTGGCGGGGATCGACCCGGCTGAACGCAGGAAAAGGCTGGCCCGCCTGCTCGCTGAATACGGCCTGGAAGCAAGAGCCGGACATCGTCCCGACCAGCTCTCCGGCGGCCAGTGCCAGCGCGTCGCGATTGCGCGCGCCATGTCCATGGGTCCGAGCGTAATCCTCGCTGACGAGCCCACCGGCAACCTCGACCGCCACACCGGGCAGGAAGTGCTCAATGTGCTGGAACGCTTGCATGCAAGCGGTGGGACCGTGATCATCGTGACCCACGACCCGGAGATTGGGGCACGCTCGCAGCGGCGGCTGCGCATGCTCGACGGCGCTGTCGTCAGTGACGAAAGGGCCTGAATGCGCCTCGCCGATCTGATCGACTTCTCCTGGCAGGTGCTGCGCGGTTCGGTCTCGCGCACGCTCCTGATCCTACTTGCGATGGGCATCGGCGTCGCCGCCGTAGTGGTGGTGACTTCGCTGGGCGAGGGGGCGCGCCTGTATGTGGCCAAGCAGTTCGGATCCTTGGGCAGCAACCTGATCATCGTGCTTCCAGGACGCAGCGAAACCGCGGGTGCCATGCCCGGAGTCTTGATTGGCAAGACGCCGCGCAATTTGACGCTGGAGGACGCCCTGGCGCTCAAGCGCAGCCACGCGATCCGGCGTTTCGCGCCCCTGATCGTAGGCGCGGGCGACGTGCGCGCCGGCGGGCGCAGCCGTGAAACCCCGGTGCTGGGTTCCACCGCGGAATTGATGGATATCCGGCAGATGGAAATCGCGCAGGGAAGTTTTCTCCCCCAGGGCGACCCGCGCCACAGCCAGCCAGTTTGCGTAGTGGGCGCCAAAATGGCCGGTGAGTTGTTCGGTTCGCGCCCGGCTTTGGGGGAATGGGTGCGCATCGGTGACCGCCGCTTTCGTGTAATCGGCATTCTCTCGGCGCAGGGCCAGTCGCTGGGATTCAATACCGACGAGATCGTCATCGTGCCGCTGGCGGCGGCGCAGGCGCTGTTCAATACCGAGTCGCTGTTCCGCATCCTGGTGGAAGCCAAGAGCCGCGATCAGATTGCAGCGGCGAAGGCCGATGTCGAAGAAATCCTGCGGCTGCGCCACGAAGGCGAGCGTGATATCACAGTGATCACCCAGGATGCCGTGCTGGCAACTTTCGACCGCATACTGCGTGCATTGACATTGACCGTGGCGAGCATCGCCGCCATCAGCCTGGCGGTCGCGGGGATTTTGATCATGAACGTAATGCTGATCGCGGTGACACAGCGGCGGCGCGAAATCGGCTTGCTCAAGGCACTGGGCGCCACCGGGCCGCAAATTCGACTGCTGTTCTTCACCGAAGCCATGCTGCTCGCGCTGGGCGGCGCCGCGGCCGGCCTCGCAGTGGGCGAGATGGGTAGCAGCTTTGCAGTGCAGATGTACCCGATGATTCCGTTCCGGGCGCCGTGGTGGGCGCTGATTGCGGCACCGGCGATCGCGATACTCACCGCCGTTTTGTTTACGCTGGCCCCGGCGCAGCGTGCTGCGCGGCTGGATCCGGTGCAAGCGCTGTCGCGCAGGTAAGAACCGGGCTCACTATGCGCTACGCCGATTTCCTCAGCTTCACCTACCTGTCCCTCCGGGCGCAACGGCTGCGCACGGCACTTACCGCGCTGGGCATCGCAGTGGGCATCGCCGCGGTCATTTTGCTTACCTCCATCGGCGAGGGCTTGCATCGCTTCGTGATCGACGAATTCACCCAGTTTGGCACCAATATCATTGCGGTAAGCCCTGGGCGCATACAGACGCATGGGGCGCCGCTGGGCGCGGTCAACACGGTGCGACCGCTGACCATCGACGATGCGCTGGCCTTGCGCCGCACCCCCTATGTGCGGGCGGCGGTGCCGGTGATCCAGGGCAATGCGGAAATCACCCATACCGGCAAGAGCCGCCGCGTCACGCTCTACGGTGTGGGCGCCGATTTTGCAGCCGCATTTCGCATGCGCGTTGCAGTCGGCCATTTTCTGCCGGAAGACGATCCGCGCAGCGCGCGCGCGTTCGCGGTGCTCGGCTCCAAGGCAGCGCGGGAGTTGTTTGGCGACGCCAATCCCCTGGGTGACCGCATCCGCGTAGGCGGCGAGCGCTATCGCGTAGTCGGCGTAATGCAGTCCAAGGGGCAAGTGCTCGGCTTCGATCTGGACGACACGGTATTCATCCCGGTCGGCCGCGCGATGGAAATGTTCAACCGTGAAAGCCTGATGGAAATCGACGTCACCTATGAACCGACCGCGCCGCTTGCGGACGTGGAGGAGGGCATTAAACGCATCCTGAGCGCGCGCCACGGCTCAGAGGATTACACCCTTACCCCGCAGCAGAAGATGCTCGATGTGTTTGGAACCGTGCTTAATGCGATTACCTTCGCCGTGGCAGCGATCGGCGGCATTTCACTGGTGGTCGGTGGGGTGGGCATACTCACCATACTGACCATAGCCGTGGCCGAACGCACATCGGAGATCGGCCTGCTGCGCGCCGTGGGCGCGACGCGCCGGAGTATTCTGCTGCTTTTTTTGGGAGAGGCGGCGCTGCTGGCGATATTGGGCGGCACGGCCGGCTTGCTGCTGGGATGGGCTGCCGCGCTTGCTTTGCACCTGGTATTGCCGGCGCTGCCGGTGCATACGCCTTGGACTTATGCGCTGCTGGCGGAACTGGTCGCATTGGCGGTCGGGCTGGCGGCCGGGGTGCTGCCGGCGCGGCGGGCGGCGCATCTGGATCCGCTTGAGGCTTTGCGCAGCGAATAGAGACGGCTTTTGCTATTGTAGCGGCGCGATCGCGCCTACAAATACAGGATGTGGTGAAGCATGACGAGTTCCTCTCACGCGCTGTTGTCGGTGTTCCTGCAACATGGCATCGACCGGGTTTTTTTGGTACCGGGCGAGAGCTACCTGGGCATTCTGGACGCCTTGTACGACTTTCCCGGAATCGACGCAGTGACCTGCCGCCACGAGGCCGGTGCAGGATTCATGGCCGTGGCCGATGCGAGACTCTCCGGGCGGCCCGGGGTAGCGCTGGTCAGTCGCGGCCCCGGAGCGACCAATGCAGCGATCGCGGTGCACACCGCGCAGCAGGACGCGATTCCCTTGATTCTGATCGTCGGGCAGGTGCCGCGCGCAGACCTGCGGCGCGAGGCGTTCCAGGAGATCGATTACCGGCGCATGTATGGCACGATCGCGAAATGGGTGTTCGAAGCGACCGAGCCAGCTCAGCTTGCCGAAGCCGCGTTCAAGGCGATCCGCCTTGCCACCTCGGGCACGCCGGGGCCGGTGCTGCTGGTGATTCCGGAGGATATGCAGCAGCAGCAAGTGGCGCAGCCGCGCTGGCGCGCTGCCGAGCACTCCAGCACCCGACCAGATGCGGCTACCCTGCTGGAATTGCAGCGCCGCATCGAGGCGGCCGAGCGACCGCTGATCGTGGCCGGAGGCGGGTTCGAGCCGCCGGGCGGGCGCGAGGCGCTCGCCGCCCTGGCTGAAGCCTGGCAGATTCCGGTCGCGCTATCGTTCCGGCGCCACGATGTTTTTTCCAACCTGCACCCGCTCTACGCCGGCGAACTGGGGTTGGCGAATCCGCCGCACCAGATCGACGCGTTTCGCCAAAGCGATCTTATCCTCGCGCTGGGTACCCGTTTTGGGGACGTCACCAGCCAGGGATATAGTTTTCCCGACCTGCCGTCCCCGGCGCAGACTTTCGTGCATGCCTGCGCCGACGCGCATATGGTCGGGCTGCATTTCGCGCCGGATTTTGGCCTGGTGTGCGATCCGATCGAACTTGCGCGCGCCCTGACCCCCGCGGCAAAACCGGTGCTCGCGCGGTCCCGTGGCGAGTGGCGGCGGCGCCTCAAGGAAATTTTCGAAGCGTTCGCAGCCTGGCCGCAACGCCAGGCCGCGGACGGTATCGATTTCGCGAAGGTGATCAGGTCCGTGCGCGAGCAGGCGAGCGCCGATGCCATCGTGTGCGTGGATGCCGGCACCTTTGCCGCCCCGGTCTACCGCCATTTCGGCTTCGTACCGCCGCAGCGGCTACTGTCGCCGCTTTCGGGCACCATGGGCTATGGCACGCCCGCAGCCATTGCGGCGCAACTGCGCTTTCCCGGGCGCCAGGTGATCTGTATGGTGGGTGACGGCGGCTTTATGATGACCGGCAACGAAATGATCGCGGCGGTGGAACGCAAACTGCCGATACTGTTCATTTTGGCCAATAACGGCAGTTATGCCTCGATTCGAATACAGCAGGAATTGCACTATCCCGGCCGGGTGCTGGGCACCAGTCTATTCAACCCCGACTTCGAGCAGATCGCGCGCGCCTTTGGCATGCGCGCTCAGCGTGTAGTACGCGAAGAAGAGGTCGCGGGAGCAGTCGCTGGCGCTCTCGCGGCAGATGAACCGGTATTCATCGAGGTCAGGACGAGCCTGTCGGTCACGCTGCCGGAACGGCGTGCCGATTGAGAAACCCTTGTAATTCAAGGTCGGAGCCATTTCGGATCAAGGCGGCGGACCAAGGCGGTCCGGCGGGGGGCGCCAGGGGCAGCTCTTTTTGCCGAAATACGCGATCAATTTGACCTTAATCAAACTGCCGCTTCATGCACGGCATAGTATGGCTGCACCCTTTTGCTGATTTCCTCCCATCCTTCTGGGCAGAAGGGATCTTGCGGACACTCGATATTCTAAATTCGAGTGTCCGTTTTTCTTTCCAGGGCAGGCTGCCGGCCTGCCTGTGGGAAGCCGGACTATCGCTTGATTTCGATCAAGATTCACGGCTACACTCCGCGCTATGGCGAAATCAAGGCGTAAGAAAGGAAGGAATCACCATGAGCTACAAGACGATCCTTGTCCACGTTGACTCCAGCAAGCGCTGTGCAGTTCGCGTCGATTTCGCCATTCGGCTCGCGCGCCAGCACGATGCGCATCTGGTCGCGCTGCATGCGATCGCGCCATTTGAGCCTCCCGGCTACGTCATGGCGGAAATGGGAGCGTCGTTACTCGACACGCAAAAGCGCGCGGCTGCGGCCGCGATGGCACGCGCGGAGAGCGAATTCAGCGCACAGGCGTCTGCAGCGGCTTACAACAATGTCGAGTGGCGCCGCGCCATCGAAGATCCGGTCGAGGCGATGACTTTGCACGCGCGTTACGCCGATCTGGTGGTGGTCGGCCAGACTGATAATGCGGATGTTTCGCTCATGGCCGCAGATTTCCCTGAACGATTAGTGCTCGCGGCCGGCCGGCCGGTACTTGTTTTGCCCAGCGCCGGCCGTTTTCCCAATATAGGCGCACGCATTCTTGTCGCCTGGGACGCGAGTCGGGAAGCGACGCGCGCGGTCACCGACGCGATTCCGATGTTGCGCCTTGCGAACACCGTGCATGTCATGACGGTAAATCCAAAACACGGCGAGCACGGCCATGTAGCCGGTGCCGACATAGGCTTGTTTCTCGCGCGCCACGGCGTGCGCGTGGAAATAAAAACGGATCACGGCGCTGAAATCGACGTCGGGAACGAGTTGCTTTCGCGCGCAGCGGACTTGGACGTCGACCTCATCGTCATGGGTGGTTATGGCCATTCGCGGCTGAAGGAATGGATACTCGGCGGCGCGACGCGCACCATCCTGGAATCGATGACCGCGCCGATTCTGATGTCCCACTAGGGGCCGGCCGCAGGCGCCGGCCGGGCGTCGGCGCGTAGCGCCTGCGGGGATTGCGGCGTGCTGCCCCGCCGGCTGCCTATCGCGCCGGGTTCATCCTGTGCGAAAATCGGGTAATTATGCGGTCCGGTGAGATTGAGCCGGTCGCCTGCCTGTTTCGTGGACTATCCGATTTTGGCTTATTTCTAAAGGCGTCATCATGAACTCCAACAAATATATCCATGCGTTCGAAGACGGCGACGGCAAGGACAAGATCCTGCTGGGCGGCAAGGGCGCAGGTTTGTGCGAGATGACGCAGATCGGCCTGAACGTGCCGCCGGGCTTCACCGTGACCACCGCAGCCTGTCTTGCCTACCTCGAATCGAACAAGCTGCCCGACGGTCTGATGGACGGAATCAGGACTCACATGGCGGCGCTGGAGAAGAAGACCGGCAAGAGTTTCGGCGGCAGCAAGAACCCCTTGCTGATTTCGGTGCGTTCCGGTTCGGCCATCTCCATGCCGGGGATGATGGACACCATACTCAATCTCGGGCTCAATGAGGTGTCGCTGCAGGGGCTGATCGAGCAGACCAAGGATCAGCGCTTTGCCTACGACGCCTACCGGCGCTTCATCCAGCTGTTCGGAAACATCGCGCTCGGCATCGAGGACAAGCAGTTCAAGGAAAAGATGGAGGCGCTCAAGCGCAAACACGGCGCGCGCCTGGATCTGGACCTGTCTGCTGAGCATTTGAAGGACCTGGTCGGGGAATTCCTGGAGATCGTCAGGCGCCACACCGGCAAGCCTTTTCCGCAGGACCCGTACGAGCAGCTCGAGATTTCGGTGGGAGCGGTGTTCCGATCCTGGATGGGAAAGCGCGCAGTCGACTATCGCAAGCAGTTCAAAATCACCAAGGACAAAGCCAATGGCACCGCGGTGAGCGTCTGCACCATGGTGTTCGGCAACATGGGCAGCGATTCGGGTACCGGGGTAGGCTTCACGCGCAATCCCGGCACTGGCGAGAACGTGATCTACGGCGAATACCTGACCAATGCGCAGGGCGAGGATGTGGTGGCAGGCATCCGTACGCCCAAGCCGATCGCCGACATGGAACAGGAAATGCCCGAAATCTACCGCCAGCTGGTGGAGTTGCATAACCGGCTGGAGTCGCATTACCACGAAGTCCAGGACTTCGAATTCACCATCGAAAAAGGCAGGCTCTACTGCCTGCAGACGCGCAACGGCAAGATGAACGC
>CAKKSJ010000227.1 GCA_919902965.1 Burkholderiales bacterium | reverse complement strand
CGACTTCAGCTGCTCGCGCAGCAGATACTCGCGCTGGCGCTCGTCCATGCTCGCCCTGGTGCGCTCGTCGATTGCGCGCGACAGCCGCAGCACCTCGAGGCGCTGCGCCAGCAGTTCCAGCACGCCGTCCAGGCGCCGCTCGAGATCAACCGCTTCAAGCTGTATTTGCTTCTCCGGCGCCTTGATATCCATGAGGCCGGCGACCATATCGGCGAGCGTGCCGGCCGAAGTGATGCTCTGCACCGCGCCCACCAGTTCCTGCGCAGCCTGTGGCATGAGCTGCAGCACTTCGAGCGCGCGTTCCCTCAACTGCAGGAAGCGCGCCTCAATTTCCTTGCCGCCTGCGTCGGGTTCTTCGATGCGCGCTATCCGCGCGACCATGTAGGGATAGCCCTCCAGCAGTTCGAGCACGCGGAAGCGCTGCTGGCCCTGGCAGATGATGTGGTGCGCACCGTCCGGCGTGGTGATGTAGCGCAGGATGCTGGCGAATGTTCCGACAGTGCACAAATCTTCGCGTCCGGGAGCGTCGATCTCCGCATTGCGCTGCATCAGTATGCCGACAGGACGTTCGGTTTTCACCGCCTGCTGCGCGCCTGCTACGGAATTTGCGCGGCCTATGCTGATCGGCAGGATCATCCCCGGGAACAGCACCGTGTTGCGCACCGGCACGAGAATGAGTGCGTCCTCGGGCAGCGCGGGCGCGCCGCCGGCGCCCTCGGAAGCTGCGCTCGCAACTGCAATCTTGCTTTCAGCCTGTGGATGGGATTTTTCAAATTGCATGGCGATCTCGTTCAGCTCAGGCGGCGCAATTGCAGCACCAGGCAGCCGTGCTCCAGATGCTGGTCGAGCAACTCGAACTGACCCGCGGGCAGGGCAATGCGCCGCTCAAAATGTCCGTAAGGGATCTCCAGGCGATGGATGGCGGCGTGCCGCGAATTCGCGGGCAGGGAGCGCTCCCCGCGCACGATAATCAGGCCCGGCGCCAGCGCGACTTCGAGTTGCTGCGAGGTGACGCCCGGCAATGCGACCAGCAGCCACAGTTCATTGTCGTGCTCGTACAGATCGACGGGCGGTATCCAGCAGTGCGCGCCCTGGTGCTCGCCGACCTGGAAGAACTGGCGCTGCAGCCGCTCGGCATCGCGTAGCAGTCCGAGTGCTTCCTCCCACATCCACGCTCTTGGATCGCGCGATTGCATAGTCGATTACCTCGTATGCTTGGAATAGCGTAAACCGCTATCCTGCCGACGATTTGATCCCGGTCACGATTAATATGCGGGCGTAACGCGCTTTATGCAAGCGCAATGCCTGCATGGCCTGGCCTGGATAGCAAAAAAAACCCCGGGTCTGGGCCCGGGGTTGAGGTTGCCCCGAGGTTGCCCTCGGGGCCGCTGACAACAAAGGAGGAGGAGATGCTGCCAGCGTTTTCGTTAAAAAAAGCTTAAGCAGCTTTCTTTTTGCCGGCTTGTTTCACCACGTTCGCGGTGGCGGCAGTAACATTGGCTTCGGCCAGATCGGTGGCTTGCTTGACCGCCTTGGTGAAGCTGTCATAAGCGGAGTTCGTGGCAGCCATCGCGGATTTGACCGCGGCGACGGCGACGTCCGAGCCGGCAGGCGCATTCGCGCTCAGCTTGTCCATCAGCGCGACCAGGGACTTGTTCATTACGGCAGCCTGGGTTTCAGCCAGTTTGGTGACTTCGGCCTGGGTCTGGCTTGCCACTTCGTACACATTGCGCGAGTAGGCGATGGCTTTTTCCAGCGCCGGTTGGGCAGCGTTGGCGCTCAGGTTGGCGAATTCCTGCGCATCTTTGACCGACATCAGCGCTTTTGCCTGGCTGACGCTGTTTTCAAACGCGGCCTTGGTGGTGTTGAAGTTCAGGGCCGACAGGCGCTCGAACGCAGCGAACTGGGCTTGTGCAACGGTAAATAGCGCATCGACGCTGGCTTTGTTGGCAGCAGCAAATTGTTCAGGGGTAGCATACATTTTTAAATCTCCAGTAAAAATTACGAAAAGGTCAGGTAATGCTTGGGTGCAACGGCCTCGTAACCACGTAAATATTGCACTGCAACAATTGTGATTCTACACTCAAGCTATTGCATGTCAAGTGTTTTTTTAAAAACACTCGAATGCAATTGATGTGTTGCACAAATATGTTTTAAATCAACAAGTAAGCCTCATTTCGCAACGGAGATGTGCGGGATTCGTAAATTATATTGCATATAAACATTAAGTTATCGTATGCGGCGTGCGGAGGGCCGCAATGGCGGTTGGCGTGGGCTCACTTCCCAGGGTGCATAGTCCGAGCAAATCGGCCCGCCGGCGGCCTGCTTGATATACTCCGCGGCTTCATGACCATCCCCATATCCTCAAACGACTTTCCATCAGCACGACGCGGGGGCGGCTATGCCGGCGGCTGACAACGGCGCCGCGCGCCTTTGGCTGCAATCCATGCCCGGACTGTTCG
>CAKKSJ010000226.1 GCA_919902965.1 Burkholderiales bacterium | reverse complement strand
CTCGGCCATGCGCTTGGGATTGTTGATATGCGCCTGGAACTTGGTGATCTTGGAGAAAATCGGCAGTTGCTCCGTTTCCTGAAAACCGCCCAGCCCGATACTCATGCTGCCGGTCTCGGGCGTGATCATGATCACCGGGCTGTGCGCCCAGTATGCCGCCGCAGCCGCAGTCACAAAATTGGTGATACCGGGACCATTCTGGCCTACGCAGACGCCGTGCCGGCCTGATACACGCGCATAGCCGTCGGCCATGTGACAGGCGCCCTGTTCGTGCGCCACCGGGATGAAACGAATGCCTGCGCCCGGAAAAATATCCAGCGCATCCATATAGGCCGAGCCAACTATGCCGAACACATCGGTCACGCCATTGGCGACCAGGGTTTCGACGAAAGCTTCGGAAGGGGTCATGCGGGTCTTGCCGGAAACGACGGTGCGTTGAATCGCGGCCTCATTGCCCATGGTCATATCCTCAATAAAATTCAAAAAATGAAACAAATAATCTCGCTTTTAAATGATTTCACTTAATCGCTCGTATGTCAAGTCAGGCAAGCGGCGTCCTTCAATTGAGCATTGCATCTACTCAGGATAGACTCAGCCGGAAGCATCTGTTTCCCGCCGGAAGTCCGGTTTTTTCCGCGCGCCGCATGGTTTTGTTGAACCGGAATCCGCGACGGCACCGGCTGCGGCGGCCTCCACCACCCCACCAGACTGCCGTCCATGATATGAAGCTACGCAGCATAGATCTGAATTTGTTGGCGGTATTCGACGCGATCGCCGCGGAGGGCAATCTCTCGCGCGCCGCGCGAAGACTGGGCATGAGCCAGCCGGCGATGAGCAACGCCCTGGCGCGGCTGCGCGAAACCTTGGACGACCCCTTGTTCGTTCGCACCGGCCGCGGCATGGAACCCACGCCGCGCGCGCGGCTCATGACCGAGCCTATCCGCCAGGCGCTGGATTTGATGCAAAACAGCCTGCGCACCGATAGCGCGTTTGATTTTGCGTCGTCGAAACGAAGCTTCACCGTTGCGGTGGAAGACTATGGGGAAGCGGTGGTCATGCCCCGGTTCATGGAATGGCTGAACCGGGTCGCCCCGGGGGTGCATGTGCGCATACGGCCGGAATCCGGCGATGCGCTGCTGGCGGAGATGAAACGCGGCGCCATCGACATGGCCATGGAGTACCACCGGCCGCAAGACGACCAATTCAGGGTGCAGCCGCTGATGGAAGAAACCCTGGTATCGATGGTCAGGCAAGGGCATCCGCTGGTCGGAGACAGCCTCAGCCTGGAACAGTACGTGACCCTGGAACACGTTGTCATCGATTCGCGCTCGCCCAGGGGGCCGCTGGTCGATCGCGAGCTGAAAAGACGCGGGCTGTCCCGGAACATTGCCCTGCAGGTGCCGCATTTCCTCAGTATGCCGCTCATTGTGCGCACCACCGACATCATTTGCACGCTGCCGCTGCGCATGGCGCGCGTGTATGCCGAGCATTTCCGCCTGAAGGTGCTCAAACCCCCGATCGACTTTCCCGCCATCCCCGTCTATCTGGTCTGGAGCAAGGGCCTGGACGCAGATCCCGGGCACCAGTGGTTCAGGAACGCCTTCCACAACCTGTGTCAGCGGCTGTGAGTCCGGCAGCTCTGCGATCTGGAGCCGATATTCATGATCAGAATAATGTACATCATGACAATCCATTAGACACATAACAATCCTGCCGCTAATCTTTTCCACAAGTGGACTATCGTTGTGGAGAGCGACATGCCCCCTTCCCAGGCTGCAGCACGGACGAACAGCATCACTTTGACCGGCGGTGATTTCCGCTGGGACGACCCCTTACTCATCGAGGACCTGCTCAGCGACGAGGAGCGGATGATCCGCGACGCTGCGCGCCAGTACGCGCAGGAAAAGCTGATGCCCAGAATCGTGTCGGCCAATCGCAACGAGACCTTCGACCTTGCGGTCATGAAGGAACTGGCGGAACTGGGCTTTCTCGGGGCCACCATCGAGGGCTACGGCTGCGCCGGAGTCAGCTATGTCGCCTACGGCCTGATCATGCGTGAACTCGAGCGGGTGGATACCAGTTTCCGTTCGGCCGTCAGCGTGCAGAGTTCCCTGGCAATGACGCCGATCTACGCCTACGGCTCCGAGGAACAGCGCCAGCGCTTTCTGCCGCGGATGGCCGCAGGCGAACTCCTGGGCTGCTTTGGCCTGACCGAACCCGATCATGGCTCCGATCCCGGCAGTATGAAAAGCCGCGCGCACAAGGCGGACGGCGGCTACCGGCTGAGCGGCGCCAAGACCTGGATTACCCATGCCCAGATCGCCGATGTCCTGATTGTTTGGGCCAAGGACGAGCAGGGCATCGTTCTGGGCTTCATTCTGGAGCGCGGCATGAAGGGTTTGTCCACGGCCAAGATCGAAGGCAAGTTCTCGGTTCGCGCATCGCCCACCGGGCAGATATTCATGGACGATGTATTCGTCCCCGACGCGAATGTCCTGGCCGGAGCCCGCGGGCTCAAAGGGCCGTTCGGCTGTCTCAACAATGCCCGCTTCGGCATTATCTGGGGCGCCATGGGGGCGGCCGAATTCTGCTGGCACGCCGCCCGCCAGTACGTCATCGATCGCCATCAGTTTGGCCGGCCGCTGGCGGCAAACCAGTTGATTCAGAAGAAACTCGCGGACATGCAGACCGAGATCACCCTGGGCCTGCTCGGCGCCCTGCAGGTAAGTCGCTTGCGCGATGCCGGCAAGGCAACGCCGGAGATGGTCTCGCTGCTCAAGCGCAACTGTGCCGGCAAGGCGCTGGAGGTGGCGCGCATGGCGCGCGACATGCACGGCGGCAACGGCATCTCCGACGAGTACCACGTCATCCGGCATCTGATGAATATGGAGACAGTCAACACGCTGGAAGGCACCCACGACATACACGCGCTGACGCTAGGCAGGGCGCAGACCGGCATTTCCGCGTTCGCGGGCTAGCGGACACGCGGAGGGAGGACCGCTTGAATACGCCGCGAAACAAAGCCATTCTGCAGGCGCTGCTCGCGCCGCGCTCGATTGCCGTGCTGGGCGCGTCCTCCGATCCGGGAAAGCTCAACGGACGCGTGCTCAAGTACTTGCGCGACAAAGGCTACGCCGGTCGCGTATTTCCGATCAATCCGAAATACACGGCCATCGGCGACCTGCCCTGCTATGCGGACGTGGCGGCGCTGCCCGAGGCGGTGGATCTCGCCGTCATCGCGCTACCGGCGCGGCAGGTGGCAGGCGCGATCCGCGCATGCGGGCGCGCCAATATTCCCGCCGCGATCGTGTTCAGCTCGGGGTTCTCCGAAACAGGCAGCGAAGGCCGCGTACTCGAAAGCGAACTGGTACGCGCCGCGCGCGAAGCCGGCGTGAGGATGCTCGGCCCGAACAACCTCGGCCTCATCAACGCTTTCGAACGCGTGCTCGCGACGTTTTCGCAATACGCAAATGGCGAGACGCCTGCGGGCCCGATCGGTTTTGTGACCCAGTCGGGCGCCTTCGGCACCGCCATTGCGGCGCTCGCGCGCCGGCGCGGTCTCGGCTTGGGCTATTTCGTCAATACCGGCAACGAAGCCGACATCTCCCTGGCCGAAGTGATGGCCGAGGTGATCGCCGATGAACGCATACGCGTGGGCGCTGGATACATCGAAGGTTTCAAGGACGGGCCCGGCATGCTCGCACTGGCCGAGGCGGCACTCGCCCTGGGCAAGCCGCTGGTATTGACCAAAGTCGGACGCTCCGCTGCCGGCGCCCGCGCGGCCGCGTCCCACACCGGTTCACTTGCCGGCGCGGATGCGGTATTTGACGGCATCACGCGGCAATTCGGCATCGTGCGCGCAAGGAACGAAGAGCACATGCTCGACCTGGCGGAAGTCATGGCGGCCTGCGCCCTGCCCGCGGGCGCCGGCGTCGGCATGATCACCCAGTCCGGCGGTGCCGGGGTGCTCATGGCCGATCGCGCCGAGGAGTTGGGTCTGAGCGTCCCGACTCTGGCTGAGGCGACGCAGGCGCGTTTGCGCCCGGTGATTCCCGGCTTCGGCGCCACCGGCAATCCGGTGGACGTGACCGCGCAGTTCCTCGCCAATCCGTCCATCCTGCGCGAATCCGTGATCGCCGTGCTCGAGGATCCCGGCGTGCATATTGCGATCGTCTGGCTGCAGTTGATGGAGTCCTCCGTGGACATGCTGGTCGGCATTTTCGAGCAGATCAAAGCGCAGGCGAAAAAACCCTTCGTGGTGTGTTGGGTCGCCGCGCCCGAGGCCGCGCTGACGGCGCTGCGCGCGCGCGGCATCGCCGTGCTGCGCGGGGCAGACCCGGCAATCGACGCCGTCGCCGGCCTGATCCGCTACGCCGAGACGCGCCGCAACTGGCTCGCCAATGCCGGCGAGCGCGCGGCACTGAAGCTACCTGCGCCGGCGTTTGCCGCAGCGCGCGGGCCGGTGAACAGTGTCGAGGGCGCGCGCCTGCTCGCGCAGGCGGGCGTACGCCTCGCGCCGCATGCGCTGGCGCAGTCGGCCGAAGCGGCCGTCGCCCCGTCAAACGCCGGCGCAGG
>CAKKSJ010000225.1 GCA_919902965.1 Burkholderiales bacterium | reverse complement strand
CGGGCGCACGACAGGATTCTTCGGCTACGCCGTCAGCGCCAGGCAGTCGTTACGGGCGGCCTGAGCGTTGAGCCGCGCTTTCCAGAATGGGTCCAGCCGACGGCTCGAATGCACACAGCGCAACGCCAGAATGTGTTCGGCCCCCGGCTCGCCCCAGAACATCCCCGACTGCTTGCACCGCGCGCCAATGATCGTTTTGCATCCCGCCTCGACCACCCCCGAGCCGATGAAGAAGCCTTGCCGGCGGAAGCTGCCGTATTGCATGCGCTCCACATTGTTCACGAAGTAGGCCAATTCCTTTTCCACCGCCGCGGCGCGGGACTGACCGGCACATGCTTGGCGCGTCTGGGCGATCAGTTTCTCCACCTGATCTTTGAGCAACTGCTTGGCCCAGCGACCCAGTCGGCGTTTGTAGTCTGGGTGTTCCTTGCTCCCCAGCAGCGCCACCAAGACTTTGCCGGCATGCTCCAGCGCATGGTAAAAATCCACGATCTGGATCGCCCCGGCAAAACACAGCCGGCCCAGGTTCGCCAGCCCGGCCGCGCCATCGATCAGCAGCACCACCTGCAGGGCCAAGGCCAGTCCGCGCCGGATGGCTTCCTGCCGTAACAGCGGACCAAACTCCTGGATCGAGCCAAACGTGGACACCTACGTGGTCGATTCATGGTCGCGCACCGGATGGCCCTTTTCATCGCGCTGATGCTGCGTGAAGACGCAGCCCAGATAGGCCATGCGCGTTTTGGCGCTGCCGTCGGGTTGCTTGCCCGCCCGCCCTTCCAGCTCTTCTTGGCGCATCGGCACGCCCGAGGCGTCCCCGCTCACATACAGGATGGGGATGGCCTTGGTCCCGGGCTCCGGCTGGCGGGCCTCGCGTTCTTGCCAGCGCTGCGCCGCGGCTCCGATCGGCTGCACCAACCGCTGAATCTGGCGTGCGGACAGGCCGATGCCGCCGGTTTCCTGCAAGTGCTCCTCGGCCTTGTGATAACTGGCCTCGTCCGCTCCCTCCAGGCAGGCCACGCGCGCCAACGCCGGCGTGTAGCCGCCCTCCAGGCCGAGCGCGGCGTCGGCCGGATAATGCCCCTCCTGCTTGCCTTCATGATAGTAGTA
>CAKKSJ010000224.1 GCA_919902965.1 Burkholderiales bacterium | reverse complement strand
CCCGACCTGCTGCTCCTGTCCTACACCGGCTGCTTCACTTTCATGAAGTGGTTCGAGCTGATCCGCCAGAAATACAACTGCGAAACCACCATGCTGCACGTGCCCTACCAGGGCGACGGCAATATCACGCAGAACATGCGCGATTACGTGGTCAAGCAAATCAAGGAAAACGTGATTCCGTCGCTGGAGCGCGTCTCCGGCGTCAAATTCGACATCGACCGCCTGCGCCAGTACATGAAGGAATCGGTCAAGGCCGAAAACGACCTGGTGCAGGTGCTGCAGTCGGCGAAGAAACGCCCCTCCCCCATCGACGGCTATTTCGGCGCGGTCTACTACATCGGGCCGATATTCACTGCGTTCCGCGGCACAGCGGAGGCGACCGAATACTACCGGGTGCTGCGCCAGGAAATCGAGCAGCGCGTGCGCGAGGGCAAGGGCCCGATCACCCCGGACGGGGAAATGGGCGAGGAGAAATACCGCCTGGTGGTGGAAGGTCCGCCCAACTGGACCAGTTTCCGCGAGTTCTGGAAAATGTTCTACGACGAAGGTGCAGTGGTGGTCAGTTCCACCTATTCCAAGGTGGGCGGCGTGTACGATTTCGGTTTCCGCCACGATCCGGACAACCCGATCGAGTCGCTCGCCGAATACTGTCTGGGCTGCTATACCAACCTCAACCTACCGCAGCGCATCGACATGATCTGCAAGTACATCGACGAATACCAGGCCGATGGCCTGCTGATCAATTCGATCAAAAGCTGCAACAGTTTCTCCGCCGGGCAATTGCTGATCCTGCGCGAGGTGGAGAAGCGCACCGGCAAACCGGCCGCATTCATCGAGTCCGACCTGGTGGATCCGCGTTACTTCTCGGCGGCCAATATCAAGAACCGGCTGGAAAGCTACTTCCAGATGATCAAGCAGAAACGCAGCGCCGCCGGCGCGGTTCATTGAACACCAGCACAGGAAACCAATATGCGCTGCTTCATCGGAATCGACCTCGGTTCGACCACCACCAAGGCGGTGGTGATCGACGAGGACCGCAACATCCTCGGGCGCGGCATTACCAATTCGCGCTCGAACTACGACACCGCAGCCGCAATCGCCAAGCAGGAGGCGCTGGTCAACACACGCTTCCACCTGTTTCGCAACGCGCTGTCGGCATCGAAGGCACTCAACGGCCACCTGGAGGATTTCCTCGGTCACCTCGAGCGCGACTTCCGCCTGGAGCAGTTCCTGGAGCAACTGGCCGACCTGGAGGCCACCTGCCGCCGAGCTGCCGAAGGCACGCGCTTCGGCAGCAATGCCGCGGCGGTCGGCGCAGCCCTGGCCGAAGTGTTCAAGCGCCTGCAGTTGGAGGCGCCGGATTTGTTCGCGCCCGGCGCAAAACGCAAATCGGATTTTTTCCGCGACATCGCCGGCAGCCGCTACCTCGCCATCGGCGAGACGGTAGCGAAGGAAATGGGCATACGCTACGACATGGTGCTCAATGTGTTCGACCGTTCGATCATCGAAGTGGAGAACCGCGTTTACGCAGATGCCATGACCAGCAATCTGATGAACGCGCTGGAACGCACTTTCAAGGGCATGCCCGAGACGGCGAGCCGCGCAGATGCCATCCGCGCGCCGATCAAAAGCGTGCTGGACACCCCGTTGGAAGAGAGCTACGTGATCGGCACCGGCTACGGCCGCGCCCGCCTGCCCTTCTCCAAGGAGCATATCCGCTCCGAAATCCTCTGCCACGGCCTGGGCGCGCATGTCATGTATCCGCGCACCGCCACGGTGCTGGACATCGGCGGCCAGGACACCAAGGCGATCCAGGTGGACAGGCACGGCATCGTCGAGAGCTTCCAGATGAACGACCGCTGCGCCGCCGGCTGCGGCCGCTACCTCGGCTATATCGCCGACGAGATGAACATGGGCCTGCACGAACTCGGTCCGCTGGCGATGAAGGCGACCAAAAACGTGCGCATCAATTCGACCTGCACCGTGTTCGCCGGCGCGGAACTGCGCGACCGCCTGTCGCTGGGCGAAAAGCGCGAAGACATCATGCTCGGCCTGCACCGGGCGATCATTCTGCGCGCCATGTCCATCCTGGCGCGCTCGGGCGGCGTGCGCGACGAATTCACTTTCACCGGCGGCGTGGCCAAGAACGAGGCGGCGGTCAAATCGCTGAACGATCTGGTGCGCGAAAACTACGGCGAAGTCAGGCTCAACATCGATCCAGACTCGATCTATACCGGTGCGCTGGGCGGCGCTACGTTCGCATGGCGCGCCGTCGTGGAAGAAGGGAAAACAGTGGAGGCGAGGACGTGAGCGCCGAGCAGGGTCCCCGCCGTCCGGGCGGGGATGCGACCGCAGCGCTCGGCAGCGCGAGCCGACAGCGCGGTCTACAAGCGGTCACAGCGGGATCGGAGGCGGGAGCATGACTATCAGCGTAGGCATCGACATCGGATCGGGCGTCGTCAAGACGGCCTTGTTCAGGACCGGGGACGGCAAGGAAGAGTGGCTCGCGCGCCGCGTGGAGCGCATCCGCAAGCGCGACAACATGCAACTGGCGAAAGCCGGCTACGACGAGGTGCTGGAGGAAGCGGGGCTCAAACCTGCCGATGTCGATTACGTCGCCACCACCGGCGAAGGCGAAAACGTCAAATTCGCCACCGGGCATTTCTATTCCATGACCACGCATGCGCGCGGCGCGATTTTTCTCAACCCGCAAGCACGCGGCGTCGTGGACATCGGCGCGCTCAATGGCCGCGCCATTTACATCGATGAGCGCGGCAAGGTGCTCGCCTACAAAATGACCAGTCAGTGCGCTTCGGGCTCCGGCCAGTTTTTGGAAAATATCGCGCGCTACCTCGGCGTCGCGGTCGAGGAGATCGGGCCGCTGTCCAAATCGGCCGAGACACCGGAAAAGATCAGCTCGATTTGCGCGGTGCTGGCCGAAACCGATGTGATCAACATGGTTTCGCGCGCCATCCCCACGCCGGACATTCTCAAAGGCATCCACCTCTCCATGGCTTCGCGCCTGGTGAAACTGCTCAAAGTGACCGGCATCATGAAAGACACCGTGCTGCTCACCGGCGGACTGGCCCTGGACGTGGGCTTGCTGCTCGCGGTACAGGAGGAACTGGTCAACGAGAAAATCAGCGGGCTGACAGTGATCAACCACCCTGATTCAATCAGCGCCGGAGCGATAGGCGCAGCTTTGTGGGGCGCGTTCCGGCATGGCAGGCTGCGCGAACTGCAGCAGCGCGCCGCTGCCTGAACCAGTGAGACGATGTATCATGCCGGCTTGTAATCAGCAAAAACCAAGGAGATTCAGATGGCCCTGTTGATCAACGAAGACTGCACCGACTGCGACGCGTGCGTCGAATCCTGTCCGAACAAAGCGATTACGGCGGGGAGCCCTTATGTCATCGATCCGGCGCTGTGCACCGAGTGCGTCGGCGCCCATGACGAACCGCAGTGCATGCTGGTATGCCCGGCTGACTGCATCGTCGATCATCCCGAGCACCGCGAAAGCAAGGACGAACTGATGGCCAAATACCATAGCATGCACGGCTAGCGTCCGTTTGCGGGACTGAGACCACGGCGCGCCCGGCGCGCCGGCTGATCCATACTTCCTCCGGTACTAAAGGCCTGCCTTGTACTACGGAGAACGCCTCAACAGCTTTACCCATCTCACCGGCGCGGTGCTCGCCGTTATCGGCACGCCGGTACTGATCGTCCTCGCCGCGCGCAGCGGCGACGCCTGGACCATAGTCGGCTGCGCCGTCTACGCCGTGTCCCTGCTCCTGCTCTATGGGTCTTCCACGCTTTACCACAGCCTGCGCGGACGGGCCAAAGCGGTCCTGCGCAAACTCGATCACTGCTCCATCTATTTGCTCATCGCCGGCACGTATACGCCGTTCGCGTTGGTGACCCTGCGCGGGCCCTGGGGCTGGACGCTATTCGGTCTGGCCTGGGGCCTCGCAAGCCTGGGAATCGCTCAGGAATTCGTGTTCGGCAAAGGCGCGCGCCGTCTGTCCATCCTGATTTACGTCGTCATGGGATGGATGGGCGTCGCCGCGCTGGGCCCGCTGGCAACAGGATTGGGGATGGCCGGACTGGCGTGGCTACTGGCCGGCGGCCTGCTTTACACCGGCGGCATCGTTTTTTACCTGCTCGATGCGCGCGTGCGCCACTTTCACGGCGTATGGCATTTGTTCGTGCTCGGCGGCAGTACGGCGCATTTCATAGCGATTGCCTTCTATGTCGCTTGATTCGCGCTCGAACCAAACGCGCGTTCCTGAAAAATGCTTCCGGCTCAGGCGAGTCGCTTGAGGAAGGACAGCCGCTGGCTGGATCCGAAGCCCGCGCGATAAAAGAATTCAAGCAGGGCGAAGTTGTCGCGCTCGACCACGGTCGCGACCCGCTCGACGCGCAGCGCCTCCAGGTTGACGAACAACTGCGACAACAGCGCAGAGCCGATGCCCGCGCCGGTGAAGCCGGGGTCGACGCCTATGGTGTCGATCACTGCCACGGGCTCGGTGCGTCCGAAATCACCGAAATCCACGCTGGCCATGATATAGCCGGTCGCAGATCCGTCCTGACGCGCCACCAGCGAAACACGGATGGCGGAATCGTTCAGCGCTTCGTCTACCACGCGGCCGATGTAAGCCGCGCGGTCGTGTCCCACGATGCGCCGGTCGATGCGCACGATCTCCTCCAGATCGGCGCGCGCCAGAGAGCGCACATCGGCGTGATCACGCGCCAGCGCTTCGAAATCATTGGCCTGATGCATGCTGTGGTCGATCTCGGCGCCCACATTCCCGGCTGCCGGCGCCACAATTTTTTCCGCGTCGCCACTGCCGATGCGTCCGGCATGGATTTCACAATCGATCACCTGATTGCCGCCGAGCTGGAAGCCTGCGTGGTCAAGAAAACCCAGCATGGCGTGGTCTTTCCAGCCCGCTTGCGTACGCACTTCGAAAATCCTGTTCTTGCGCGCATCGTCTTCCAGAGCGCCGAGCAGGGCGTCGCCATAGCCGTGCCCCTGCTCGCCCGGGCGCACGCCTATCACTTCCAGGCGCAGCGTGGGCTCGACGCTGCCGAATTCGCCTTCGAGCCTGCGCGCGAGCACATAGCCCTTGAGCCCACCACCCTCCTCCGCCGCAAACTGGGTATGCAGCGCAGGCGCGCGCAATGCCGCCTGCAGCCGGCGCTCGAAATACGCGCGGCGCGAGCGGCCGGTGATTTGCGCGTCGATATCGACAACTGCCTGCAGGTCCTGCGCGGCCAGGCGCCGCAGCTTGACGCTGGAAATGGGCCCTGCCTTTGCACGTTCCGCCATTTTCTGTCTCCTGATAGTTCCCGCAGCAAAGCTGGTCTTGCAGCGAGCCGAATGTGAGCAATCCGAAGCGCGCGATGCACGCTTCGATGAAACTGTCCCTTAGCCCGCCGCGTAGGCGGCGAACAAATCCCGATCCGTGTCCACGTCGAGCAGATTCTCCAGCACCGGCAGCAGCGCGCCATCTTCCTTTTGCGCGTGTGAGCCCAGGCGCTCGCTGAATTCAAGCGCCAGGGTCTTCAGCGTCAGCCACTCGTGCGGCTGCAACTCGCCGGCCAGTGACTGTCTTAGCAGTGCGACGATGGACTGCGCCACGGCGCGGATGGTGACATGCTCCTCCTTGAGCAGCGCCGCCAGATCGCCGTCCCCCGCCTCCTCCAGGCGCGGGAACAGATCGCGTTCCTCGAATTCAAAGTGTCGCGCGACCTCGACTTCGATAGCCGAGAGCAGGGTGCGCGCGAACGCGGCCCACTCTGGCGCGCCCGCCTCGGGCGGGTAGGCGCCGTCGCGGCCGGTAAACACGCGCTCGACGCGGCTGAGCAACTGCAGGGTCGCAACATGCTCTTCATACAAGCGCTTGTTTGTCTGCCTCTGGAAATCCATGCACTAATCGCTCCTGTTGAGACCTATTTCGGTATTGTAGTACCACAATACCGAAATAGCTAGCCTACGTCAAGAACAGGCCCCACGGGCGAACAGCATTGTGTCCGCTGGAATAGGCTTTAGCAGCAGTTCGATGCGCCTATGTTCAGCTGAGTTTCGGACGCAGGTCACGCACCCGCACCGCCTTGCCCATGGAGCGCGGAATTTCGCCCGGTTCTTTCACCACCACGTCGGCGGTGACGCCGATAATCGACTTGATGTGATGCCGCACCGACTCGCCCACGACTTTGCGCTGCGCGGACGTCGGCACGACGTTGGGCATCAGTTCCACTTCCACGCAGAGATGGTCCAGTGTGCCCTTTCTCTCCACCACCAGTTGATAGTGGGGCGCGACGTCGGGCAGGCCCACCAGCACCGCCTCGATCTGCGAGGGGTAGACGTTCACGCCGCGGATGATCAGCATGTCGTCGTTGCGGCCGGTGATGCGCTTGATGCGCACGTGCGTGCGGCCGCAGGCGCAAGGCTCGGTGGAGAGGCGGGTGATGTCGCGCGTGCGGTAGCGGATCATCGGCAGCGCCTCCTTGCTGAGCGTGCTGATCACCAGTTCGCCCGACTCGCCCTCTTTCACCGCCTTGCCGGTGTCGGTATCGATCACTTCGAACAGGAAATGGTCCTCCCAGCCGTGCAATCCGGCCTGCGCTTCCACGCATTCGCAGGCAACGCCCGGCCCCATGATTTCCGACAAGCCGTAGATATCGACTGCTTTCAGCCCCAGGCGCGCCTCCACTTCGCGCCGCATGGCCTCGCTCCAGGGCTCGGCGCCGAATATGCCGATTTCAAGCTTGGATTTGCGCAAATCCACGCCCTCTTTCTCCGCCACCTCGGCAATCGCGAGCGCGTAGGACGGCGTTGCGCACAGCACGCGCGCGCCAAAGTCGGCAATCAGGACGACCTGGCGCTCGGTGCCGCCGCCGGACATCGGCACCACGGTCGCACCCAGGCGCTCCGCGCCGTAGTGCGCACCAAGCCCGCCGGTGAACAGGCCATAACCATAGGCGTTGTGGATGACGTCACCAGGCCGGCTGCCGGCGCAGGCCATGGAGCGCGCCATTAAATCAGCCCAGGTGGAAATGTCCTTTGCAGTGTAACCGACCACGGTCGGTTTCCCGGTCGTCCCCGAAGACGCGTGCAGCCGTACCACTTCGGTACGCGCCCGGGCGAACAGGCCGAAAGGATAATGGTCGCGCAGATCGGTTTTCAGGGTAAACGGAAGGCCTGCCAAATCCTCCAAGCGCTGCAGGTCACCGGGTTCGAAACCCAGCGCTTTCATGCGCCGGCGATGAAAGGGCACGTTGTCGTAGGCGTTCTTGAGGCTCGCCTTGAGCCGCCGCAGTTGCAGTTTCGCGATTTCCGCACGCGGCATGGTTTCGGCCGCAGTGTCGAACATATAGGCCGTTGCAGCGCGTTTGGATGCGGACTTGCGCGCCACGCCGGCCTTTCTCGCCGGCGTGCGGCTTTTCCCCTTGGTCTGAATCGCCATGCTCTCTCCTCCTTGCCTGAATTGTATTCCAGCCGCAGCAAACCGGCTTGAAGCGGCTTGCTCATGATTGTTCCTCGAGTGCGGTGTTGGTGCGGTGACAGATGCACATGCCCAAAATTAAAGGCGCTTTCTCAGGGCGTCGGCGTACAGCCGCGCTTCGATGTAGTTTACCAGCGCCTGGGTGCCGCGCGCGCTGTTGCGGAACACGCAAACGCCCTGGTCCATCAGCCCGGCGGACATCGCGTCATACAGCTTTCCCCCGTCCACGATCCCGATGATCGGCTTATCGTTGCGTTGGACGATGGGCGGCATCAGGTGCACAGTGCTTTTCGCGTCCTTGATGTCGTAGCCTGGTCGCAGCTTGCTCTCCTCCAGCGCCCGCACCGACGGGGCGGTCGGGTCCAGCCCGACCACGACCGCGTCGATATTCGGGTCCATGAGGAAAGCCTCGGTGATCTGCAGATGGGCTTCGTCGTCGGCGCCGGGATTGATGTCGATGGGGTTTCTGACTTCCACCAGCGCATCGAGTTTCTTTGCGACCAGGATCTCTTCCACGCGCTTTACCGTATCGGCTTGCAGTGCGCCCATTTCCATGGCGAAATGGTCCGACTCGATGGAGTCGGCCATGCCCACGGCTTCAAAGCCCGCGCCACTGATGGCACCCAGCCTGGCGCCGTGTATGGTCTTGCGGTGCAGGGCGCCGGCAATGTAAAACAGATCGTCGAAGCTGCTGAAGTCCTCCGCCACGATTGCACCGGCCTGGCGTACCACCGAATCGAACAGCCTTGCGCTACCGGCGATGGACGCGGTATGGCCCATGACGCCGCCCGCGCCCGGCGCGGTCTTGCCTGACTTGTAGACCACCACCTGCTTGCCGTTCAGCACCGCCTTACGCACTGCCTTGGCGAAATCGAGTCCGTCCAGGTCCTTGAAGCCTTCTACGTAAATGCCGATGGTTTCAATTTCCGGCCGCTCGGCGAAAAAGCTGAGCATGTCGCCATGGGTGAGGTCGGTCTGGTTGCCCAGTGCCAGCATGTAGCGCGGATCGAGCCAGGGATTCTGGCTCAGGCGGGTGATCATGAATGCGCCGCTCTGGCTCAGCATGACGGAATTTCTCTCGGGCTTTTTCTGCGGCTTGGGCAGCCGCTCCAGGGGAATGAACCAGGAGTCATAGGAACCCGGGTGCGACACCACGCCCAGGCAATTGGCGCCGAGAAAAATCGGACCGCCGCCATCCTTGGCGTGGGCGGCATTGATTCTTTCCGCCAATGCGGCGGCGGGTTCCCTGCTCTTCAGGGTCTCGCCCAGACCGCCGGGAATCAGCATGACCGACTCCACCGCGCCGGTTTCGATGATTTCATCGACGAGATCGTAGACCGCGCTGGCGGCGACCGCGACGATCAGCAGATCGAGCTTTCCTTCCAGCGCTTTGAGGCTTTCGATGCATTTGACGCCGTCGATTTCCTTTTCGCCGGGACGAATGATGGTCATGCGCTCCTTGCTGTAGCCGCTGCCCATCAGGTTGCGCAGAATAATGCGACCGAAATTCATGCCGCTGGCCGAAACGCCGATAATACCGATCGAGGCAGGATGAATCAGTTTGTCGATCTTGTGTATAGGCCGGGGCAGGCGGCTCGCGCCCGGCGCGCTGAATTCGCATTGCGCAGCCTGCACCACCAGTTGCTCGTCCACCCGCACCGGATTCAGTTTCAGGCTGCGCAGCACGAAGGCTGTGCCTGGATTGCCCGGTGAATAGCCACGCGCCAAGTCCAGCAGTTGTTCGAAGCAGGCCTGCAATCGCGCATCCGGCGGCGGCAGTCCTGTGCAGGCCAGCCTTTGATAGGCCAGCGTGCGCCGGAACAGGCCGAGAAACTCCCCGGCGTCCGTCAATTCGGTGGCGGCATAGACCGAGGCTCTGTCCGTCCTGAAATTGCTTTCATCCAGTTCCGCATCCAGTCCACCCAAGCCCGCGCTGAGCACCATGCCGAACTCGCGCGTATTGTTCAGACTGATGCGCAGATCGACCGGCGTCGATGGCGCTGCCGGCACTGCGTCTTCCTGGAATGCCAGGCCCAGCCCTGACAACAGCGCCGTCAACTCCGCGCTGTTCAGCGCTGCGCGCCCCGCAGCCGAGGCCTGGCGGAACAAAGCAGTTGCCGTGACGCGCGGGGAAGCAGGCTCTCGCCCGGAATTTGGCGGACTATTCATACTGCCGACCCCCTACGTAGCTTTCGATAGTCACTATGGCTTTCACCTAGTTCCGCGCACCGGCAGGTGCGGCAGCGCGAAGCCCTGGTTGTAGGCGGCGCGCGTAATCAGCACGAACTTGAACTGCCAGCCCGCCGCCAGTGCGGCAAGGCCGGCCAGGGATAGGAGGATGCGCGCAAAATCCGGCACCAGCCAGCCGACCAGCAATAGCGCCAGGGGCGCGATGGTTCCGAACTGGATCAGGATACTGCCCGCCCGATCCAACTCGGACAAAGCGGCGCGCACCGCGCTTTTCGCAACGCCGCTCCGATACATGGACCAGAGGATGGCGCGCGCGATCAGTGCGAGCGCAAGAAAGCTCAGCGCAGTCCCTGCGGACCTGCCGAACAGCACAGTCACAGCCACGTACAAACCGGCGCCCTCGGCCAGCGCGCTAGTGAAAATGAGCCATGTCAGCGCCGGTACCCGCCACGCCGGTATGCCTTTGGCTCCCTGCAGGATACGACCCTGGCAGTAGGCGAAGGCCAGTGCGGCCAGCGCGGTCGCCTGCGCCAGCGGCTGGCTGCCCAGCCACACCGCCGCCAGGCCCAATGCAAAAACCAAACCCGCGGCAAAGGATTCGCGCGTCATCCACGAGGTGAAGGGGTTGAACCCGACATTCAGCGCGCGCAACGGCCGTCCTATTTCAAACCAAACCGATAACAGTCCGGCACCGATCAGCGCCATCCCCAGCAGCATTTCGGCGCGCAGCGCATTGCCTGCCGCGCTGGATAGCGCCGCGGTCAGCAGAAGCCCTGCACCCGCGCTACCGAACATGAAATTGAAGGCGGCGCGAAAATCCCAGCTGGTCTGCTGCCAGGGATTGGGTCCGAATTCGTCCTTCATACATTCTCCTTCTTGTCCCAGATGTAATAGAAACCCGGACCCGTGCCGAGCTCCTCGTGCATGCGGAAGGTCTGGTTTTCGGCAAGCAGCTGGGAAATATTGCTGCGCGGATCGTCGAAGTCGCCAAAACTCAGCGTCTGGCTAATGCAGCTATTGACGCAGGCGGGCGTGGCCTCCGGATCGATGCCCGGCGTGAGCCCTTTTGCCAGACCTGCATCGATGCGGTCGACGCAGAACGTGCACTTGGTCGCCACGGCCAGCCGCTTGGGATCGAAGCCTTGCTCCTCGGACGCCATTGCCTTGCCATAGGCAAAGCTTGCGCGGTCGGTCTTGTAGCGCGCCTGATACGGACAGGCCACGGCGCAGTAGCTGCAGCCTATGCACAGGTCGTAATCGATGGTGACAATGCCGTCCGGACGTTTTTTGGTGGCGGTCGACGGGCACACATGCATGCAAGGCGGATCCTCGCAATGCATGCAGCCTACCGGCACGAAGCTGCGCTTCACGTTCGGGTATTCGCCCACCTCCATGTCGAGCACGCGCCGCCACTGCACGCCCGGCGGTGTCGCGTTCGCCTGCCGGCACGAAGCGGTGCAGGTCTGGCAGCCTACGCAGCGGCGCAGGTCCGCGACCATGGCCCAGCGGGTCATTTTCCACCCCCTGTGCGCTTAAGGCTCACGCGCACGATGTCGGCGCCGGAGCCGGTGGCATCGGTCAGTTCCATGGACATCGGCACCAGCGAATTCATGCTGGGCACGCCGAAATCCTTGGCGAACGGCGTCACCCAATGATCGAACTGCCCGATCAGCAGCAAGGTATCCGGGCGTATGCCCTGGCGCACCACTGCCCGCGCGTTGACGCTGTGCATCGGTGTGGCGATCTCCACCCTGTCGCCATCGGCCACGCCGAGCGCCTCGGCCGTAGCGGTGTTGATGATCACGCCGCGATGTCCGGTTACGTTGTCGGCCACCTCCTTGATCAGTTGAATGCCAACGTTGTTGCCCCAGGAATACTGCATGCTGCGCGAGGTGAGCAGCCAGAACGGGAAATCCTTGGTCGTGCCGCCCATTTTCAGCAGCGACTTTTCCCACAAGCCCGGGAAATCCTTCCATATCGGCAGCGCCTGATACTCGGCGAGCTGCTCGTTCCACCATTGCATGTCGTTTTCGTGCAGCCGGTTGCCGAGTTCCTTTCCGATCCGGTACAGGCGCTCCTGGTACGGCAACTCGAAACGCAGCCCCTGCGCAACCACGGTCGGATAAAGGTACCAGTCGGCGTGCGCGAACGGCTTGGTGGCAAGACCATGCTCCTTCCACCAGGCGAGGTCGTGCACCTCTTTGCCGTTGGTCAAATCGGCGCTGGCCGCTTTGCACACCGCATCCCAGATTTCGTCGCGGCTGTGGGCGCTGTTCGTATCCAGAGAAAAATCCCAGCTCGCGCCCTTCAGCGGCACCCCGGCCGAACCGCGGTTGATCGAGGCGTTGTATTCCTTGAGCAGGCCGGTGCGGCGCGCGAGTTCTGTGGCGATATCGGTGAAATCGCGCGCCTCTCCCTGCGCCGCCACCACCGGCTGGCGCAGCGCGTAGCCTTCGTGCTCCCAGAACTGCTCGATGTATTTCGAGCCGCCGATGCGGATCAGCTGCAAGCTCTCCAGGTCGGTCGCATCTGGCAGCAGGATATCGGCCACGTGATTGGTCTCGTCGCGCGTATAAGCCATCGCCACCACGAAGGGAAAGCGCGCCATGGTTGCCGCTACGCCCTTGGTGTCCCAGAACGAGATCGCCGGATTAGTGCGGTACACGAACCACAGCTCGGGCAGCGTCACCGTTGGCAAGCCTTTTGGCGTCTCCTTCAGGAACATCCAGGTAAAATGCGTAGGCCCCAGCGCCTGGCTCCAGGGCCCGTTGGCCGCAAGCGGGACCATGCTTCTGTAAGCGTTGCGGATATTCGGACGCGGACTCCAAGTCGCGCGGTCGGTCGGATTCATCGGATAGTGCATGAAACCATCCGGCCCCGGCACCACGCTCTCCAGCCGTTCCGACAGCGGACGGTTGAGCCGCACCGTCGTGCCCAGCGTGCCGCCGGGGACTTCCAGCCCGCCGACCAGGGTGGCGAGCAGGGTGCGCGCCCAAACACACTCGAAGCCGCCCCAGCCGTTGTTCACCGTCTTGCCCAGGCTCACCGAAACCGGCCGGTAGGGCAGCGTCTTGCCTTCGATCTCGATGGTCGCGCCGACCTGGGCGTGATCGAGGAACTCGTTGGCGATGCGGCGCATGGTCGCTGCCGGCACGTCGCAAATGCCGGCTGCCCATTCGGGGGAATACGGTTGCATATGCGCAATCAGCTTGGCAAAGGAAGGACTACCCCCCAGTCGCCCCTGCGCCAGCACTTCGGCATCGGCGCCGATCTCCACCGCGTCGCAGGCGAAGTTGCCTTCGAGGGCAGGATCGCAATCGGGCGTGTCGAACGCCACTGCCGCATTGCGCTTGGCATCCCATAGCAGCGGCTTTCGCGTCGCCGAATCGCGCAGGAAAAAGCCGTTGGCGCCTACCAGATAGGGTGAGTTACTGTGCTGTTTCAGAAATTCGAGGTCGAGCCGCTCGCGCGCTGCTTCGTGCAGCAGCACGTGCGCCAGCGCGTAGAGGAATGCGGGGTCGGTCTTGGGACGGATCGGCACCCATTCGGCCGAGCAGGCCCCGGTGACGGACAAATGCGGCTCGACCTGCACCCGTTTCATGCCGCGTTCGCGCGCGTTGGCGTGGCGCCAGACGCCGACCACGCCGCCCGACGCTTCCACGTTGGCGCCGCAGGAGATCACGTAATTGCACATCGGCGTGTCCGGGCAGACTGTGAATCCGCGGTGCCAAAATTCGCCGTACAGGTGCTCCGAATGGGTGCATTTCACCCCCTGCCCAGAACCGAAGCCCATGTCAACCGGCCCCCAGGCCGCGAGGAACGCGGGAAATGTCCCCATGTAGGACTGGGGCGTGCCGCCGCCGCCGAAGTTGGCCGCCACCTTGGGGTAACCCGATGCGTCGAGCAGACCCGTCTCCATTATCGAGCGCAGTTTGGCGGCGATGGTATCGAGCGCCTCGTCCCAGGAAATCGGCACGAAGCCGGGATCCTCGTTCCTCCCCTTCTTCGGATTGGTGCGCCGCATCGGCGTCAGCACGCGGTTCGGGTTATAGGTCTTTTGCACCAGTCCGTAGGCCTTGACGCACACCTTGCCCCCGCCCGGATGCACCCCGCAGGCGGCGAAATTCGGCTCCACCTCGGTGGCCACGCCGTCCACGACTTTCACCGTGAGCAGATCCGGACCCGCTACACATTGGTAGCAGTAGGTCGCGCGCTTTCCGGACGAAGCGAGCGCCGCTTGCGCGGGCGCGCTCATTGCAGCACCGCCTTGCGCGCCGCGGTCCCGCCGGTTCGCGCAGTTGTCACTTTGGTCAGACTTGCGTTCATCGCCTTTGCTCCTTTAGACGCCGGCCTGCATCGCCGCGCCGAACGCGCTGGATCCATGCCTGAATTGTGGTTCATCGCAGTAAGATCATAGGCTGCGTTGCGCGCACAGTGCTTGCCAATTGCGTCCTCATGTGTGACGCTTCTGACATATAATTCCTCAAAACATTATTATAGAGGTGTTTAATGCCAAAATTTCAACTTGATCGAACGGACAGGAAGATTCTCGATATCTTGCAAAAAGAAGGCCGGCTGAGCAATCTCGAATTGGCCGAACGCATCGCGCTGTCGCCCTCGCCCTGCCTGCGCCGCCTGAAGCGTCTGGAGGACAGCGGCGTGATCCGCCAATACGTCGCGCTGGTCGATTCGCTCAAGGTCGGGCTCGGGCTGCTCGCCTACGTTTCGGTGAAGCTGGAAAAACGCGGCGAAGGCGCGGTCAAGGCGTTCGCCCGCGCGGTGCAGAACTGGCATGAGGTGGTGGCTTGCTATTCCATGACCGGCGATCTGGACTACTTGTTGCGGGTGCACGTAGAAGACCTCGAGCACTACTCGCGCTTCGTCATGAACTCGCTGCTCAAGCACCCCGGAATCATCGACGTGAAATCCAGCTTTGCACTGGAGCGGGTGAAGGACACCACGGCCCTGCCGCTGGCGCACCTCGACTAGCGCTCACCTTCGAGACCAGTCTCCTACCAGGCGGGAAGATCGCGCCCGTAGGATATTGCGCCTGCGCCAGGCCGATTGCAGTGCCGATTAGGTCGAAACGGCGTTAATCCTGAACCGCGCGGGGCGATCTCACAGTGCGAGGGGCCAGCGCGGCCGTACTGGCCCCCCGCACTGCGCTACGCGATGTCCAGGACCGGGTGGTAGGTGATGGGGATGACCGCGTTTCGCGGCCACTCGGGCGCCGGCTGAAGTTCGGACGCAGCAGCTTGGGCAGCGTGAACGCGTACTGCCGGTGCGCAACGGCTGCGAGTACCTTGTGCTCCACCCGCTCGGCGTAGAGATAGGTTGGACAGGACGCTAGGCGCCAGGCGCTGCCTCGCCACGCAATCGCGCCGCGCGTAGCCGCGCCTCGGTATAGCGCACGAGCGCCCGCGTCGCGCGCTCGCTGGAGCGGAAGATGCAAACGCCCTGCTCCATCAGCTTATCGGCCATCGGGTCGAACAACGGGCCACCGTCAATGAAGGCCACGACGGGTTTCGGACAGGAGGCGACCAGCCCCGGCAGCGTCTGGACAATGCTCTCCGGGCTGTCGATGTCGTAGCCCTCCCGCGCGCTCTTCTTGAGCGACCTGACCACGGGCGAGGTCGGGTCGAGTCCGACGACGACGGAGTCGACGTCCGGCTCGGCGGCCATGGCCTCGGTGCAAAGCAGGTGAACCTCGTCGTCCGCCGCCGGGTTGATGTCGAACGGGTTCCTGACTTCCATGAGCGCATCGAGCTTCTTGGACTTCAGGATCGCTACCAGCCGTTCCCGGGTCGATGCTCCGATCGTGGCCAGAGACATGGAGAAGTCGCCCACCTGGATGCTGTCGCCGATGGCCACCGTGTCGTATCCCGCGCCGGCCAGGGCGCCGAGTCGCTTGCCGCGGACGACCTTCTTGCTCAGGCAGTCCGCGATGTAGAACAGGTCGCTGAACTCGCTGACGTCGCTCGCGATCAGCGCGCCGGCCTGCGTGAGCACGGACAGGCATACCTCGTAGTCGCCAGCGATCGAAGCCGTGTGGCCCATCGCGGCCTGCTTGCCCGCGACGGACTGTCCGGCCTTGTAAATGACCACCTGCTTGCCGGCGAGGGTCGCCTTGCGCACGGCCCGCGCCAGGGCGAGCCCGTCGAGGTCTTTGAATCCCTCGACATAGGCCCCGATCACGCGGATGTCCGGGTTGGCTGCGAAGTTCTCGACCATGTCGCCGTGCGTGATGTCGTTCTGGTTGCCCAAGGCGACCATGTAGGCCGGGTCGAGCCACGCGTTCTTGCTGAGCCGCGTGACCAGGAAGGCGCCGCTCTGGCTGATCAGCGCCGAAGTGCGTTGCGCCTTCTTCTGGGTTCTCGGCAGGCGTTCCTCGGGAATGAACCAGGAATCGTAGTTTCCCGGGTGCGAGATGATGCCCAGGCAGTTCGCGCCGACGAATACCGGTCCGCGGCCTGTCGCCCGCCGGGCGTTGTCGATCGTCTCCAGCATCCGCCGGGCGGGCTCCCGGCTTGCCTCGGTTTCCCCCATGCCGCCGGGGATCAGCAGCACCGATTCCACGGCATCGGTCCTGATCACCTCATCGATGATGCCGAAGGCGACATCGGCGGTCACCGCGAGGATCAAAAGATCCAGCTTCTGCTCCAGCGCCCCCAGGCTTGGTGCGCAGCGCACGCCATCGACTTCCTGGCCGTCGGGATTGATGACGCGCAGCCGCGACTTGTCATAACCGGATGCGATGATGTTCTTCAGGGTGATCCGGCCGAAGTTCATGCGCGTGGCGGATGCACCGATGATTCCGATCGAAGCCGGGTGCAGCAGCTTGTCGACTTTGCCCTGAGGCCGCGGCGGGCGGACCCTCTGCGGCCGGCCGAAGCGGCACAATCCGTCGAGCGCGACGAGCGAGCCGGCCGAGCAGGTGAAGGGGTTGACCTCCAGTTCCTCGATGACGAAATCCGTTTCGGGGTTGCCCGTCGAGCAGTCGTTCGCTAGGCGGATGAAGGCGCTAAAGCATTGGAGGAGGGTTTCGTCCGTCACCAGCCGGCGGCCCCCCCGCGTCAGTCCGGCGATCTTGCGGTAGGCAATCGTCGGTTTGAAAATCTCGAGGAATTCCTCGGCAGTGGTCAGCGCGGTCGAAGCCGACACGACCGCCTGCCCCCGGCGTGAGCCCATAGCATAGAGCTCAGTGTCGACGCCGCCAATTCCGGCGCTGAGGATCATGCCGAACTCGCGCGTGTTGCGGATACCTACCAGGAGCTCGCTGCCGGACCCCGCGGCGTCGGCTTCGATGAACTCCGTGAGCATCACCCCCGCGATGTCCCGTTCTGACAGTTCCGCGAGCATGCTTCGGCAGGCGGCCCGCACAGCGGTCGGCTGGTTGGGCACGATGGCGACCCCGCCCACGTCCGACTTGTGGGCAATGCTGCCGGAGACGATCTTCACAACCACCCGGCTTCCGGCGAACGACGCCAGGAGTTCGTCCGCCGGCTCGGCCCCGCGGGCGACAAGCTCGTGCCTTGGCGTCGAGGCGATTCCGGCCACAGCGAGCAGCCGGTAGACCTCATGCTCAAACAGCGAGGACCGCCCCTCGCTGTGCGCCGTCCGGAAGATGTCGCTGATCGCTGCGCCCGTCGGGTTCGACCGCGAGGCTTTATCTTCTTGCATGTCCCGGTTCTCTTGTCGACGGATAACGGATAGGCAGTTCATTCGCGAGTATCTCCGCCCCTGAAAGTGATGTCAACCTAAAGACGTGAGTCGTGTTGCGAGCTCAGAAAGTATAGGCGAATCAATCCGACCGCTAAGTCTGAAGGGCTTGCCGATGTGCCGTAATCCGGTGCTTGAACGCTCCCCGAACCGCGCACATGCCCATGCTGTCAATATCGCACCGCTACGCCCCCCGGCGGGGGCGATCGGAGCCAGTTCCTATAGCCCAAGGTAAGCCTCTTTCACCTGTTCGTCCTCGAGCAGCTCGGCACCGCTACCGGAGAGCACTACGCGGCCGGTCTCCAGCACGTAGGCGCGGTCGGCCACGGCCAGCGCTGCGCGCGCGTTCTGGTCGACCAGAAAAATAGTCGTCGATGCCGACTTGAGCGCGCGCACGCAGGCAAAGATCTCTTCGACCAACTTGGGTGCAAGCCCCATGCTCGGCTCGTCGAGCAGGAGCAGCCTGGGCATGGCCATCAGGCCCCTGCCCATGGCGAGCATCTGCTGCTGCCCTCCCGAGAGCGTCCCGGCCGACTCCCTGCGCTTTTGCTTCAGCACGGGAAACATGGTGTACACGCGCTCGATGCCCAGTGCGGCTTCCGCCTTGCTGCGCAGGTAGGCGCCCAGGCGCAGATTGTCTTCGACCGAGAGCGGCGCGAATACCTGGCGTCCCTCCGGCACTTGAACGATGCCCAGGCGCACGCGCTTGTCTGGCGCTGCAGCGGTGATGTCGGCGCCTTCGAAGCGCACCCGTCCCGCGCTCACCGGCTGGACGCCCGAGAGCGCGCGCAGCAGCGTCGTCTTGCCAGCGCCGTTGGCGCCGACCAGCGCCACCAGTTCGCCCTCGCCCACCTGCAGGTCTATGCCCTTCAGCGCCGGTATGCGCCCGTAATGACTGCCCAGTCCCTCGACTTCGAGCATCATCGGTGCATCTCCACCGCCACCGCGACGGCGCTGGCGATCTCGCTTCCATACGAGCCGTCGTGCGCAACGGCGCTGCCGAGGTAGGCTTCGATCACTCTGGGGTCATTGCGCACTGCCGCAGCCGGCCCTTCAGCGAGCTTGCGTCCGTAGTCGAGCACCAGAATGTGGTCGGATACGCCCATCACCAGCCGCATATTGTGCTCGACCAGAACCACGGTAACGCCGCGTTCGGTGAGCCTTACGATCAGGTTGTTCAGCTCGATCGTTTCGGTCGGATTCAGTCCGGCGGCGGGTTCGTCGAGCAGCATTAGCTTCGGTGCGGTAGCGAGCGCGCGCGCGATCTCCAGCCGCTTCAAGGCGCCGTAAGGCATGGCGTCGGCGCCCACCGACAGGTAGTCCTGCAGGCCGACGTAGCGCAATAATTCGGCAGCTTCCTCGCGGCAGGCGCGCTCGGCGCGCGAAAGATGCGGCATGCGCAGCAGCGCCGAGGCCAGCCCGCAGCGCTCGCGCAGATAGCGCCCCACCATCACGTTTTCGAGCGCGCTCATGTTGAAGAACACCTGCAGGTTCTGGAAGGTGCGCGCGATGCCGCGGCTTGCGTAATCGTAAGGCGCGCGTCCGCTCAGATCGCGGCCGTCGAATACGATGCGCCCGGCAGTCGGCTGGTAGACGCCGGTAAGCAGGTTCAGCAGCGTGGTTTTGCCGGCGCCGTTGGGTCCGATAATCGAATACACCGCCCCGGCCGGGATGTCGAAGCTCAAATCATCGACCGCGTTCACGCCGCCGAACTTCTTGGCCAGGCTCTCGACACGCAGCAGGCTCACGAACTGCGCTCCGCCGCGCTCACGGCCGGTTTGCGCCGCGGCCGGAACAGGCGCGCCAGGCTGGGCACCACGCCGCGCGGCATGAAAATCATGGTGCCCATCATCACCGCACCGAACACCATCATTTCGTAGTCTTCGAACACCGCCAGCAGCTGCGGCAGGGTGGTGAGCACGGCAGCGCCGACCACCGCGCCGAAGGTCGACGCCATGCCGCCGAAAACCACCATGGTGACCAATTCGATCGAATGCAGAAATGCAGCCTTGCCCGGTGTAATGAAACCGGAGTAATGCGCGGCCAGGCTGCCGGCGACGGAAGCAAACACGGCGGAAATCACGAACACCATGAGCTTGTGCTCGGCGGCGTTGATCCCGACCACTTCTGCGCCGACCTCGGAACTGTGCAGCGCGCGCAAAGCCCGCCCCGCCGGGGAGTCGATCAGATTCTGCGCGAGCCAAACGGCGAGGAGCAGCAGTGCGCCGACGACCCAATACCAGAGCCGTTCTCCTTGCAGCACGAAGCCGCCGATGCTGAGGGGCACTACCGAGATCCCGTCCGGGCCGCCGGTGTATTTGTCCTCGGTGGTGATGACCATGAAAACGATGATCCCCATGCCCAGGGTGGCCATGGCGAGATAGTGGCCTTTGAGCCGCAGGATGGGCCGTCCGACCACGAAGGCGAGCAGGGCTACGGCGCATGTAGTGGCGAGCATGGCGGCGAGCGGCGGCCAGCCGTAGCGTGAGGCGAGTATGGCCGAGCCGTAGGCGCCGGCGCCAAAAAAGCCTGCATGGCCGAGACTGATCTGTCCGGCATAACCGATAAGCAGATTCAGACCAACGCAGACAATCGCGTTCAGGTAGACCAGGATGACGATGTCGTAGAAGTACTTGTTGCTCAGCACCAGAGGCAGCAAAGCGATCGCCACGGCAAGCGCCAGCAATCCTCCGCTACGCGGCGAGGCCAGAGCTTGCAACATCGGTCGCGCCGGCATGGGCCTAGACGCGCTCGCCGCCGCGCTTGCCGAACATTCCGCTCGGCATGAAGAACAGCACCACAAGGATGATCACGAAAGCGATGGCATCCTTATAGGCCGAAGACAGGTAGCCGGCACTCATGGTCTCGGCGATGCCGAGCACCAGGCCGCCGACCACCGCGCCGAAGCCGCTACCCAGGCCGCCGAGAATTGCGGCCGCAAAACCTTTCAGACCGAGCATCACGCCCACTTCAAAGGAGGTGGTCGTGATCGGCGCGATCAGAATGCCCGCGATCGCGCCCAGCGCCGCCGACAGTCCGAACGAAACGAACAGCACCATGCGCACGTTGATGCCCACCAGTTGCGCCGCGAGGCGGTTGTGCGAAGTAGCCAGCATCGCCTTGCCCAGCAGCGTGCGCCCGAAGAACCAGGACAGCGCCAGCACAATCACCAGCGTGATGCCGAGCACCCACAGGCTCTGCGGCAGGATGGTGGCGCCGCCCATCGGGATAGGCGTATCGCCGGTGAACGGCGGGAGCGCATGAAAGCGCTTGTCCCAGATTACCATCGCCAAGCCGCGCAGGAATATGGACGCGCCTATGGTGATGATAATCAGCGTGACCACCGAAGCGCCGCGCGCCGGCTCGACGGCAAACTTCTCCAGCGCCAGACCGATCAATGCCGCCGCTGCGATCGCAAGCGGGATTGCCAGCAGATAGGGCAATCCCGCCGCGGTGAGTGACACCGTCGCCATGCCGCCGATCATCACGAATTCGCCCTGAGCGAAGTTGATGACGTGGCTGGCGTTAAAAATGATGGAGAAGCCGAGCGCGACCAGCGCATAGATCGCGCCCACCGTGAGTCCGGTGAGCAAATACTGCGTGAACTGCGCGCTCATGTTGCGGCCGTCCCCCCCATCACCAGCGAGTGCGCGCTACTTGACCAGCGTCCAGTCGCCTCCTTTGACTTCGAGCATCCGGAACGCGCTCAGGTCCAGGCCCATGTGATCTGTCGGCGACATATTGAACATGCCTGCCGTGCCCATGAAACCCTTAATGCCCTCGAGCGCGTCGCGCACCTTGGCCTTGTCCGTTCCGCCGGCCTTCTTCATCGCCGCCACTACCAGGTACAAGCCGTCGTAGGCGTGGCCGCCGAAGGTCGAGACCTCGGACTTGAAGCGCGCTTCGTATTCCTTCATGTAATTCACCACCACCGGACGCTGCGGGTCGCTTTGCGCCAGGCTGCCGGCAACCAGCAGGGCAGCAGCGGGCAGACGCACACCCTCGGCCGCCGCTCCGGCGAGCTTGATGAATTCCTTGGAGGCGACGCCATGCGACTGGTACAGCGGCACGCTAACGCCGATCTGACGGTAGTTCTTGGTGACGATCGCCGGACCCTGGCCGAAGCCCGCGTTCAGCACGGCCTGCACACCGGCGGTGTTCTTGATTTTCGTCAACTGCGCCGTCATGTCCGTATCGCCGCCGCCGTAGGTTTCATCGGCGATAATCTCGATGCCGTATTTTTTCGCCACGCCCAGGCATTGTCCGCGCATGGATTTGTCAAAGCCGCCGGGACCGGAAATGAGCGCGATTTTGGAAAATTTGCGCGCTTGCATGTCGATGAAAATCTTCTCGCAGGCCATGCGGTCGGTATGCGGGGTCTTGAACACCCATTTTTTCACCGGCTCGACGATAACTACCGCGCCCGCGAGTGAAATGAACGGGACTTGCGCCGCTTCGACCAGCGGCACCACCGCCATGGTCTCGCCCGTGGTCGAACCGCCGACGATCACGTCGACCTTGTCCTGCTCGATAAGACGCTTGACGAAGGTGCGTGCTTTTTCCGCATCGCCGGCCGAATCATAGGCAACAAGCTGCAGCTTTCTGCCAAGCACACCGCCGGCCGCATTGACTTTTTCGACATAGAGTTCGAGCGTCTTTTGCTCCGGATCGCCCAGGAAGGCCGCGCCGCCGGTGACCGACAGGAACGCGCCGATTTTGATCGGCTGCTGCGCAACGGCCGTGCCGGTCATCAAGGTGAAGACCGCGGCGACCGCGGCTAAGCCGCGCATGAAGCTGTTTCTCGCTTGCATCGATTTCATCATACCTCCTTAAATGTGGTTAGATGCGCCACCACCTGCCCGCCCGGCTATTGTTAACTGCTATGCCTTTGGCCCGGTCGCGCAAAATTCGGCAGGCGCGGGTGATAGCCCTGATCTGCCGCGAAAATGAATTATATGGTATTGTCGTACTTCAATGCTATTTTTGATTCAGATCAGTTCTTCCGGCAATACCAGGGCCGCTGCGGCGCGCGGGGAGACGCTGTGAGCGGAACCCAGGCGCAGAGCAATTCCGTCCCGGAATTGCGCATACGCCCGGTAGAAGCGGCAGACCTGGGACAGGTGATCGCCATCGATGCCGAGGTAACCGGCCTGGAGAAGACCGACTACTGGTATGAACTGTTCCATCGCTATGGCGGCGGACGCACCCGCCAACGCCTTTTCCTCGTAGCCGAGCAAGGCGATGCCATCCAGGGATTCATCATCGGCGAAATCCGCGATTGGGAGTTCGGCTCCGCACCCTGCGGCTGGGTATTCGGCCTGAGCGTGCGCGCCAGCGCGCGTCTGGCCGGCGTCGGCGCGCGCATGCTGGAGGCGATTTGCGACGGCTTTCGTCATGCCGGTGTACGCACGGTGCGCACCATGCTCGCCCGCGACAACAGCCTGGTACTCTCGTTCTTCCGCAGTCAGGGCATGATGGCGGCTCCGTTCATTCCGCTGGAGAAGGATCTGGACTGATCATGCCTGACACGCACCCATGAAACTGCAGAAAAGCACCAGCCTGGCGCTGTTCAGCGTGCTCGAATTTGCCGCCAATCCGGGGCGGCAACTGTCGGCCGCGGAAATCGCCGAAAAATATGGCGCTTCAACCCACCATCTGGCCAAGGTCCTGCGCGAACTGGGGCGCGCCGGACTGGTTGAATCGGCACGCGGCGTAGGCGGCGGATACCGTTTCAGCGGCATTGCCAGGCGACTCACGCTAATGGACGTGATTGAACTGTTCGAGGACATCAGCACGCGTACCGGCGAGAGCGACGAATTCGACGATTCGAGCGAGGTCGGCCGCGCTTTGGGTGCGGTAATGACCGAGATCGATGAAATCGCCAAGGCCACATTCCGATCGATCACCGTGGACACCATGCTCAAGTTAATCGAACGCCAGCGCCGGGCGCTCGCCGACGCGGACACCAAACCCGCACTTTAGACCGGGGCGGTACACGCCCATTTTCGCCCCGCTTGCCTCGTTTTGTCGGCTCCATTTAATCTAGATCAAGACATCCGCTGCATGCTTTGAGGATGATCCAGGATCAACTAGAAGAAATGTTCGATATTCCGCCAGGGAGGATCAGCGCATGCACGCAGCGCCGGAGATAGTTGGAAATGCGCAGGACCCGTTGAAAGACCTCAAACCTCTGACTGGAAACGAGGCGATCGCGCGCGGCGCCTGGGAAGCCGGCGTGCGGGTGGCCGCGGCCTATCCGGGTACGCCCAGCACAGAAATTATGGAATCCCTTGCCGGCTACCCGGCGGAGGACTTGCACGCCCAATGGTCGACCAATGAAAAGGTCGCGCTCGACGTAGCCATGGGCGCGGCGTTTGCGGGCAGCCGCGCGCTGGCGTCGATGAAACATGTAGGCCTCAATGTCGCCGCCGACGCGTTCATGTCCCAGTCCTATATCGGCGTCAACGGCGGCCTGGTCCTCGCGATATGCGACGACCCGGGAATCCACAGTTCACAGAACGAGCAGGACACGCGCATCTACGCCCAGCTCGCCACGGTGCCGGTGCTCGAGCCCAGCGACGCGCAGGAGGCGCTCGATTACACGCGGCTCGCCTTCGACCTCTCGGAGCAATTCGACACCATGGTCATCGTGCGCGGCACCACGCGGCTGTCGCACACACGCAGCCCGGTCGCCATCGGCCCGCGCAAGCAGGTGGCGGTGCGTCCTTTCATCGAGAACCCGGCGAAGAACGTGATGATTCCGGCGCACGCGCGGCGTCGCCACGCGGTCGTGCTAGAGCGTGAAGCGAAATTAAAGGAATACCTGGAGACTGCGACGATAAACCGCTGGGAAACGGGCGACGCCAGTTTCGGCGTGATCACCGCCGGCACCTGCTATCCCTATGTGCGCGAGGTGCTGCCCAATGCGAGCGTGCTGAAACTGGGCGCTTCCTGGCCCCTGCCCGAGGGCCTGCTGCGCCGCTATTGCGAGTCGGTGGAGCGCGTATTCGTTGTCGAGGAGTTGGAGCCGGTGATCGAAAAGGAGCTGCGTGCGCTGGGCATCAAGGCCGAAGGCAAGCAGTTTTTTTCGCGCATGGGCGAATTCTCGCCCGAACTGGTGCGCGCCGGCTTCGAACAGGCGGGCGTGCTCAAGCCGCGCGCGCTGCGCGCCAGCTGGGCGCCGGAACCATTGGTGCGGCCGCCGGTGCTGTGCGCGGGCTGCCCGCACACTTCGAGTTTCATGGCAGTCAGGGCATCCGGCGCCCGGGTAGCCGGGGACATCGGCTGCTACACCCTGGCCTGTCTCGATCCGCTGCGCGGCCTGGACACCACGGTGTCGATGGGCTCGTCCATAGGCAACGCCATCGGCATGTCCAAGGCCGGAGACACCAAACCGGTGATAGCCAGCATCGGCGATTCGACTTTTCTGCACGCGGGCATCCCCGGCCTGATCGACGCAGTCTACAACCAGGCGAACATTACGGTGCTGCTGCTCGACAACCACATCACCGCGATGACCGGCGGCCAGGACCATCCGGGCACAGGCAAGACGCTGCGCGGCGAGCAAGCGCCCAAGGTGGACTATGAAGCGCTGGTGCGCGCAGTCGGAGTGAGCTGGGTGCGTACGGTGGACTCCTACGATCTCGCGCAAATGTACCAGACGCTGCGCGAAGCGATCGCCTACCGCGGCGTGTCGGTGATCATTTCCAACCGTCCCTGCGTGCTCGATCCGGTCAAAATCAAGGGTCCGGCGCTATCCATAGTGAACGAGCAGTGCAATGCCTGCCAGTCGTGCATGAACCTGGGCTGTCCTGCCATGACCTGGGGTGAAGACACATTCGAAGGCAGGCACAAAGTGAAAATCGACCAAGCGCTGTGCATAGGCTGCACGCTATGTGCGCAGGTCTGCACGGTGGATTGCATCAAGCCATCTTCCACTATAACGACAGCGACGGTCATGCAATGAGCCGGCCGGGCGCATCGAAGAGCAGCGTCGAGCACGAGCCACTGCGGCCCACCGCCGCCGCGGCCAAAGCGCGCGAACCGATGAACGTGCTGATCGTGGGCGTGGGCGGCCAGGGCGTGATTATGGTGTCCAAGGCATTGGCGTCGCTGGCCCAGTCCCAGGGTTTCGAAGTCAAGCAAAGCGAAGTGCACGGCATGGCCAAGCGCGGCGGCACGGTGTTCAGCCATGTGCGCTTCGGCCCGCAGGTGTGGTCGCCAACCATCCCGAAGGGGGAAGCCGACATCCTGGTCGCGCTCGAGTGGGCCGAAGGCCTGCGCTGGCTGCCGTATCTCAAGCCGGACACGGGCATTTTCATCTGCGACACCAAGCGCATCGTGCCGCCCTTTGCCTGTCTTAACCGGCGCCCGGGCGCGCCGCTGCGCTACTCGCGCGAAACGCCGGCTGAAGTCAAAGCCCATGTCGCCGAAGGCTATGCGATCGACGCTACGCGCATGGCCGAGGACTTGGGCAATGAGCGTGTCGCAAACGTGGTGCTGATCGGCGCGCTCTCGACGGCGCTGGATTTTCCGGCGGAAGACTGGGAGCGCGCACTGACCGAATTCGTGCCGAAGAAGACCATCGCGGTCAACCTCGAGGCGTTCCGCCTCGGGCGCAGCTGGATTACCGAAGCGCGGACTTCGGTCCCTGTGGTCGAAGAGGCGGCGGCGCGCGCAGCCGCGCCCGCCGAAGCGCCGTACACCCCGCGCCTGGAAATCACGCCCGAGTGGTGCAAGAGCTGCGACATCTGCGTCAAGCTCTGCCCCGAACGCTGCCTGCGCCTCAATCAGGAGCGTGTGGTGGAACTGGCGCAGCCGGAAAAATGCACCGGCTGCAGGCTATGCGAGCTGCTGTGCCCGGATTTCGCCATTCGCGTGCATCTCGACCCGGTCGCGCAGGCGCAAGTAGAGGCCAAAGCATGAACGCAGTAGAAAAGGTTCCCGCGCCCAAGCCCGCTCTGCGCCTGATCTCGGGCAACCACGCCTGCGCGCTCGGCGCGGTTGCGGCGGGCTGCCGCTTTTTTGCCGGCTACCCGATCACGCCCTCCTCCGAGGTTGCCGAACGCCTGTCGCGCCTGCTGCCCGAAGTAGACGGCGTATTCGTGCAGATGGAAGACGAAATCGCCTCGATCGCCGCGGTGATCGGCGCCTCCATGGGCGGGGTCAAATCGCTGACCGCGACCAGCGGCCCCGGCTTTTCGCTGAAACAGGAGAACCTGGGCTACGCGGCCGGCGCGGAGATCCCCTGCGTAATCGTGAACGTGATGCGCGGCGGACCGTCGACCGGCATGCCCACGCGCCCGGCGCAGGGCGACATCATGCAGTCGCGCTGGGGCAGCCATGGCGACTACCCGATCATCGTCCTCGCCCCCGCCTCGGTGCGCGAGATCTATACCGAGACGCTGCGCGCATTCGAACTGGCTGAACACTACCGCACGCCGGTGGTGCTGCTCTACGACCAGGTGATCGCGCAGCTCACCGAAACGGTGGACCTGGACGATGCGCCGGCCGGCGCACTGGCCGAGCGCAAATGGGCGAGCGGTCTGCCCGCGGACTACCTGCCCTACGCCGCCGGCGAAGACGGCATTCCCGCGATGTCGCGCCCGGGCAAGGGCTATCGCGTGCATACCACCGGCCTGACCCACGCCGAAAACGGCTTTCCGACGCAGAATCCCGAGGCGGTCGAGCGCAATCTCGAACGGCTGTTCACCAAGCTGGAGCGCCATCGCGACGCCATCGACTCGTGGGAGGAGATCGGCTGCGAGGACGCCGAGGTGGTGGCGGTCGCCATCGGCATCAGCGCGCGCGCGGCGCTGCGCGCGATCGACATCGCGCGTCAAGTCGGCGTGCGCCTGGGCCTGTTCCGGCCGATCACCCTGTGGCCGTTCCCGGAAACAGCGCTGCGCGCGGCAGCGAAGAACGCCCGTGCCGTACTGGTGCCGGAAATGAACGCCGGGCAGTTGATCATGGAAGTCGGGCGCATTCTCGGCACGGAACGCGTGCACGGCATCCAGCGCTACGACGGCGAGGCGATCTCCCCGGCGGCGATCGCGGCGCGCGCGCAAGCGCTGCTTGAGGGGGAGACGAAATGAGCAGCACCTTCGTGGACTCGGCGGCCGAATTCGATGTGCGCGACTATCTGCGCAAGGAAATGATGCCGCATTTCCTCTGCCCGGGCTGCGGCCACGGCATCGCGCTGCGCGCGCTGCTGTGGGCGATCCACGAGATCGGCATCGACCGCGACCAGCTCGCGGTGGTCTCCGGCATCGGCTGCGCCGGCAGGCTCTCGGCCTATATCGACGCCAATACCTTTCACGTCACCCACGGCAGGCCGCTCGCCTACGCCACAGGCCTCGCGCTCGCGCGGCCCGATCTGCAGGTGGTGGTGATCACCGGCGACGGCGACTGCCTCGCAATCGGCGGCAACCACCTGA
>CAKKSJ010000223.1 GCA_919902965.1 Burkholderiales bacterium | reverse complement strand
GCGCTGATCAAGGTCGGTGCCGCAACCGAAGTCGAGATGAAAGAGAAAAAAGCGCGCGTTGAAGACGCACTGCATGCAACGCGTGCCGCGGTCGAGGAAGGCATCGTCGCCGGCGGCGGCGTGGCCCTGATTCGCGCCCGCTCGGCGCTGAAAGACCTGAAAGGCGACAACTCCGACCAGGACGCGGGCATCAAGATCGTGGTGCGCGCGCTGGAAGAGCCGATGCGCCAGATCGTCGCCAACGCGGGTGACGAGCCCTCGGTGGTGCTGAACAAGATCATGGAAGGCAAGGGCAACTACGGCTACAACGCCCAGACCGGCGAATACGGCGACCTGGTGCAGATGGGCGTGGTCGATCCGACCAAAGTGGCGCGCACCGCGCTGCAGAATGCGGCCTCGATCGCCGGCCTGATGCTCACCACCGATTGCATGGTGGCTGAACTGGTCGAAGAGAAGACCGGTGGCGGCGGCGGTATGCCCGGCGGCATGGGCGGCATGGGTGGCATGGGCGGCATGGGCGGCATGGACATGTAAACCCGCCACTTGGGCGTCATGCCCGGGAGGCTGTCAATGCAAAAAGAGCCCCGCCCAGGCGGGGTTTTTTTTTTCGTAGCGGCGCTATTGCTGATTTGCAGCAATTGAAGATTGACGCGCCAAAGCGCGATGCCCCACAATCGCGGCATTGTGAAAACCTCGTCCGCCCTTCGGTTCCCCGATTCCCATGGATGATCTCGCTTCGATGCTGTTCTGGTTGCGCCTGGTGCAGCTCCTGCTCGCCATTCCGCTGCTCGCGCTCGCCGGGCAGGGGGTGGTGTTCATGATCGCGCGTTCGGTGGGGCAGGACGTTAGCTCGAACTTTTTTTTCCGGATACTCGAGACGGTGGTCATGCCGTTTACGCGCCTCGCCCGCCTGATCACGCCCAAGGTAATCAGCGATCGCCAACTGCCGCTGGTGGTCCTGTCGCTGCTGGTTGTCGGCTATTTCTGGGTCATGTTTGCGATCGCCGATGCCTGCACCAGCCACGGCTTCCCGGTCGCGCAGTGCCTGCAGGGACGCTAAAGTGCATCCCGCGCTGCAACGCTGGTACTGGGACCACATGGCGGCCTGGTGCATCCTGTTCCGGCAGCGCGAAAAAGGCCTCGCTTACTACAAGAAAATGCTCGCGGCCGATCCGAACGACACCCTGGCGATCGCGTCGATCGCCTATCGCTATGCCGAAGCCGGACGCAAGCATGACGCGCTCGAGATGTTCGAGCGCGTCATTGCGCTCAAACCGGACGATGACGAGGCGCAGTTCAATCGCGGCTTCCTGCTGCAGGAACTGGGCAAGCACGATGCCGCGCTGGCGGTGTTCCGGCGCGCGATCGAGATCAACCCGGACCACGACCGGGCGCATTACGGCATCGGGCTGTCGCTCATCGCCCTGCGCCGCTACGAGGAGGCGCTGGCGCCGCTCAAGCGCAACACGGTGCTGCAGCCGATGAGCCCGTTCGGCTGGTACCAGCTTGCACGCGTCGAAGTCGATCTGAATCAGCGCGACCAGGCGCAAAAAGTTCTCGATCACCTGATGACCTTCGAGCCCAAGGTCGCCAAGCAGCTCGCGCGCGAGACCGGGCTCAAACTTCCACACTAGTCCGGCCCGGCCCGCAGTTTCCAGGCGAGCGTTCTTTCTGCACCGCAGCATGCCGGTTCGTCGCGGGAAAGTTTGCGCCCGTTGCGCAGAGCAACAAATCCGGACCGCAAACCTTGCGAAAAATGCGATGCGCGTAAGGTTGGTGTAAGCAAGCCCGGATACCCTGAGGCGGCAAGTTTCAAAAAAACCATAAGAAAAGCAGTGCCGCTGCGTCCGCGTGGCGGGTTGCAGCGTCGATTCCACCTAGTTTCCAAAGGAGGGGCACCATGCAGTTGACCCAAAAGCACCATGAGTACTGGAGCAAGAACCTGCGCGTCACCGCAATCCTGCTCGCCATCTGGTTCATCGTCACCTTTGTCGTCGGCTACTACTCGCGCGAATTGTCATTCAATTTTTTCGGCTGGCCGTTTTCGTTCTGGATGGGCGCGCAGGGCGCCTTGATCATCTACGTGGTGATCATCTGGTACTACGCCCGCTACATGAACGCGCTCGACCTGGAATACGGAGTGCATGAAGGAGAAGACGCATGAGCACGCAAGCAACAGGAAAAGGCGGTGTATTTTCCGCCGGCACCGGGAAAGAATTCAAGAGTCAGCTGAAAAAAATCTACACCTGGTACACGGGCGGCTTCATCACGTTCGTTATCGTTCTGGCGATCGCGGAGCAAATGGGCTTGCCGCGGGCATGGATCGGCTACACCTTCCTTTTCGCCACCGTGGGCCTGTACGCCGGCATCGGCATCATGGCGCGGACTTCCGACGCGGCCGAGTATTACGTCGCCGGCCGCCGCGTTCCGGCGATATTCAACGGCATGGCGACCGGCGCCGACTGGATGTCTGCGGCGTCCTTCATCGGCATGGCGGGAACCCTTTATCTCACCGGCTTCTTCGGCCTGTCCTTCATCATGGGCTGGACCGGCGGCTATTGCCTGGTGGCGCTGTTCCTCGCGCCTTACCTGAGAAAATTCGGCCAATTTACCATTCCCGACTTTCTCGGCGCGCGCTACGGCGGCCACATTCCGCGCGCGGTCGGCATATTCGCCGCCATCCTGTGCTCGTTCACATACGTGGTGGCGCAGATCTACGGCGTCGGCCTGATCACGGCGCGCATGGTAGGCGTCGACTTCACCGTCGGGATTTTCCTCGGCCTGGGCGGCATTCTGGTGTGCTCGTTCCTTGGCGGCATGCGCGCGGTCACCTGGACCCAGGTGGCGCAGTACATCATCCTGATCGTCGCCTACATGATTCCGGTGGT
>CAKKSJ010000222.1 GCA_919902965.1 Burkholderiales bacterium | reverse complement strand
GCGTCATGGTGCTGAAGAACTGCGGGCCCAAGGGCTATCCGGGCATGGCCGAGGTCGGCAATATGCCGCTGCCGCCCAAAGTCCTGAAAAAAGGCGTCACCGACATGGTGCGTATCTCGGATGCGCGCATGAGCGGCACCGCTTACGGCACGGTGGTGCTGCACATCGCCCCGGAAGCCGCGGCCGGCGGCACCCTGGCGCTGGTCGAGAACGGCGACATGATCGAGCTCGACGTGGCCAAACGCCGGCTGCACTTGGACGTGCCGGAAAAAGAACTCGCGCGCCGGCGCAAGAAGTGGAAAGCGCCAAAACCGCCGATGAGCCGCGGCTACACCAGACTTTACGTCGACCATGTATTACAAGCCAATCAGGGGGCGGATCTCGATTTTCTCGTAGGGAGCAGTGGCTCAAAACCGCCCAAAGACAATCACTAGATGTCGACCCACATCCCCGATCTCGCCGACCCGTCCGAGCATGTGCTCGGCGCAGACGGCGAATTTCACGTCACCGACGAGCCGATCGATGTGTCGCATTACCGCTTCGAGGACTGGATCGCCTTCGGCTTCTTCTGGGTATTGGCGGCGACCGTGTTCTACCAGTTTTTCACCCGCTACGCGCTCAACGACTCGGCTTCCTGGACCGAGGAAATCGCGCGCTACCTGCTGATTTGCACGGTGTTCGTGGGCGGGGCAATGTCGGTGCGCAGGAACACGCATATTCACGTCGACATTTTCTACCGCTTTCTGCCGGCAAAACTGGCGCGGACGATGTCGACGCTGGTAGACCTGTTGCGCATCCTGTTTTTCGGCTATGCGGTATATCTCACTTACGCATTGATGGGCAAAATCGGCAAGCAACAGATGTCCATCATCGACTGGCCGATCGGGCTCATCTACGCCGTGGTGCTGTTCGGATTCGCGCTGATGTCATTTCGCGCCGTCACCACTGCGCTGAAACACTGGCGCCAGGGTTTCAGCGTGCTGGAGCGCCCCGAAACCACGGGTAGCGAACAGGCATGACCGCGGCGCTGCTGATCGCGTTTCTGCTGCTGATGGTTTGCGGGGTGCCGGTGGCGCTCGCCATGGCGGGGGCGTCGCTCCTGTACGTCATGCTCTCGGGCACCGTGCCCGACTACGTCGTGATTCACCGCATGGTGAACGGCATAGACAGCTTTCCGCTGCTGGCGGTGCCGTTTTTCATCATGGCCGGCAACCTGATGAATTCCGCCGGCATCACCAACCGCATCTACAACTTCGCCCTGGCCCTGGTCGGCTGGATGAAAGGCGGCCTGGGCCATGTCAACATCGTCGGCTCGATGATATTTGCCGGCATGTCGGGCACCGCCATCGCCGATGCCGCCGGCCTGGGAACAATCGAAATCAAGGCGATGCAGGACCACGGCTATCCCACCGAATTCGCGGTCGGCGTCACCGCGGCCTCGGCCACGCTGGGACCCATCATTCCGCCCTCGCTGCCCTTCGTCATCTACGCCATGTTCGCCAATGTATCGATCGGGCAGCTGTTCCTCGCGGGCATCGTTCCGGGCGTGGTGATGGCAGTGCTGATGATGGTCACCGTCGCCTACTTCGCGCGCAAGAACAACTGGGGGCGCGACGCGGCCTTTCTGTGGTCCAAAATCGGCAAGGCCCTGCTGGAACTCGTGGTCGTGGCCGGCTTCCCCACGGCGATCTGGGGCGCAACCGAGCTGGGAACGGATCCCGCATCGACGTTCTTTGCGGCAATGGCGTTGCTGCTGCTGGCCGATCGTTTTTTCCGCTTTAACGCCGTATTGCCGATCATGACCCCGGTGCTGCTGATCGGCGGCATGACTGCCGGCATTTTCACCGCCACCGAGGGCGCCATTGCCGCCTGCGTCTGGGCGATGTTTCTCGGCCTCATCTGGTATCGCACGCTACGCTGGAAAATGCTGGTCAAGGTGTCGATGGACACCGTGGAAACCACGGCGACGGTGCTGCTGATCGTCGCCGCCGCCTCCATTTTCGGCTGGCTCCTGACGGTTACCAGGGTCACCGACGCCGTCGCGGCGGCCGTGCTCACCTACACGCACAATCCGGCGGTGTTCCTGCTGCTGGCGAACCTGCTGATGCTGTTCGTCGGCTGCTTTCTGGAACCGACTGCCGCGATCACCATTCTGGTGCCCATCCTGCTGCCGATCTGCATGAAACTCGGCATCGACCCGGTGCATTTCGGCCTGGTAATGGTGCTGAATCTGATGATAGGCCTGCTGCATCCGCCCATGGGCATGGTGCTGTTCGTGCTGGCGCGCGT
>CAKKSJ010000221.1 GCA_919902965.1 Burkholderiales bacterium | reverse complement strand
TCAAGTTCAAGGACAAACTCAAGTTCAAGGACAAGCTCAAGTTCAAGGACAAGCTGAAGGTCAAGCTGAAACCTCTGGCCAGCATCTTGTAGCCAGGAGAGCTAGAGCTGGATTTCCCGCGCTGGGAGTTGCACGGCCAATGAAGGAACCGACACGGGTTCTTCTGGCGCGTGGAAATCGGATAGAAGCGCACCTGGTCCTGGCGACGTACCCCCTGTTGCAAGGGGCGCGCTTGGGATTTCAGTTGTCAGCCAGCAGAGATTTCGGATAGCTTCAAGAAAAAAGGCCGGGCGATCTGACGATCGCCCGGCCTTTTTGTCGGTGGTTCTGCTGCTATGCTTTTTCTAAAGGGACCTTTCCCGTTTCAGCGCGGGAATAGCCAGACCTATCGGCCTTTCCCTGCGAACGATGACCTCGCCCCGGCAGAGCGTGCCCGATCCAAGCTCCGGCCGCCCGTCCGCCGTTCGCGACCAGCGCGGTGCGCCTGCGTCGGTATCAAGGGAAATGTGGATCTCGTAGGGGGCAGCAACGCCGGCAAGATCGCGGACCAGCTCGTCACTCCCCAGCACGGATAGCAGCGCTTTGGGCGTCGCAGGGTAGTCGGAAACGAAACTCACTTTTCCGAATACATAACCATGCTCTTCCCTGCGCACTGTAGCGGGAACGAGGTGCGCCTCCGCGCCAAGTTCGATCTTCTTCCCGTCGCCGGCGGGCACGAACATGACCACATGTATTCTGCCGCCGCCGCTGCGCTCGATGCTGACCAAGGGTGTTTCCCGGGCAATCAGCATCCCCCTGCCGACTTTCACTTCGATCACGCGCCCATCGAAGGCACTTACTACATCAGTGCTGCGCGTTTTCTCGCTCTCGAGCGCCTCCAGTTCCCGCTTGGCATCGGCCAATTCCAGTTCAGCCGCGCTCCTTTCATCGCTCTCGCGCTTCAGGGTATCAGTGCGCGCGCGCTCGATGTCGGAGAACTGGCGCGTAAGGTCACGCACGGCTATTTCCGCAGCCTTATGTTCCCGCTCGGCGTCTTCTATCGCCCTTCGGGTCACCAGTTCATCCGCCTGCAGCTTGAGCAAGGTCGCGCGCTGATCGGCCGCGATGCGCACGCGCGACTCCGTAAGCGCAATCTGCTGCTTGAGGAATTCGCCGCGCTGCCGGAGCACATCGTCACTCAATTCCACGCCGCGCTTCGATAGGACCGAAAGGTTGCGCGTGCGCGATCCGAGTTCCTCCAGCCGGGAGCGCGAGCGGCGTATGCGGTCCTCCAGATCCGGCTGGGCGATCATGACCAGAGTGTCGCCTTTGCGTATGCGATCGCCCGGCTTGATCAACACCTCCGATACTCTGCCCGCAGCCAACGCAGGCAGTTCCACCAGCCCGTCGACCGTCGCAAATATGCAGTTGCCCTTCACCTTGGTGGATATCTCGCCGGCGAAACTCCAGCCTATGGCGACAACCACGCCGACCGCGATGCCGGCGAGCGCCACCCAGGCTGACATGGGCACGACACCAACTTTCTTTTCGAACGCAGTGATCCGATCGTATTCCATGGTGGCCGATGATAGACGTAGGTCAGTGCTTCATATTCTACTCTACGCAATCCGGACCGCGGTTGGATGCGCGGGCTTATGGCCCGCCGCAACGCCGAGGTCGGCGCGGTTCAGGCCGCAGGCGCGCGCGCGAACACTATTGCACCCGGGCACATCCCCGAGAGTGTGCGCATGGTTTGAGGAATGTGCAATTGGGGCCAGAGTGAGCCAAGTCGTTCTATCTGCTCAGGGCAGGTCGCGGTAGATCTTCCCGCGGGCGCGCACGGGTTCAAGCAGCGACAGGTCGCCTTGCGCGACCTCATAACCTTTTGGATAGGGCGGGCGCGCTTCCAGGCCCAGCCCCTCGAGCACGCGCTCGTGCTGGTAGTAGCAGGCGAGCGTTTCCATGGCCAGTCGGTTCATGAACGCGGGCGTCTGCGCGCGCAGCGCCTCGACCAGGGATTTGCGCTCCCCCTCCTCCAGCGCGGCGTAGCCGCGCGCGAAACGCAGGCGCGAACGCCGCTCGAGTTCATCCAGTTCCTCGCGCAGCTGGGGCAGGACGTCCGCGGCCTCGGCGCACAGGTAGGCGGGCACGCCGACCTCGGCGGCAGCCGGCATGCGCCCGTCGGCACTGGCCGGCACGATCAGGTTCAATACCGCGTCCAGGGTCGCGAGCTGCGCCGCCGTCAGCACGCTTCCCGGAGTCAGGCCGGCATTTGCGTCTTTGCTCACGCTCTGCTCTCAGTCGAAAAGATTGGCGAGGCGCTGTTTCATCGCATCGGCTATGTACAGCGCGACGGCCTGGATGGTCGGCGTCGGATTGACGCCGGCGGAGGTGACAAAAACGCTGCCGTCGATAATGAACAGGTTCTTCACATCGTGGCTGCGGCCCCAGCCGTTGACCACCGAGCGTTCCGGATCATCGCCCATGCGCGCGGTGCCCAGCAGGTGCCAGCCCGTCTGCCGCACCGGACCTTCGCCGTACACGTCCCAGGCGCCGGCCGCCTTCATGGCCTCGGCGCCGCGCGCCAGACCGTGGGCCAGCATGCGCCCGCTGTTTTCGCCCAGGCGGTAGGTGATTTTCGGCGCCGGTATGCCGTTCGAGTCGGTCAGCGTCGGGTCGAGCGTAACCGTGTTGCATTCCTCGGGCAGGTCTTCGCAGCAGATGCCTATGCCTATGCTGCGGCCGTAGCGGCGCGCGAACGCCTCGTGGTGGCCCTCGCCCCAGGGGATGTCGCCGCGGGCGAGGCCCATGCGCGCAGTCGCGACCGGACCGAGGCCGCGGGTGACCTGCAGGTTGTAGCCGCGCACGAAACCGCGGCTACGATCAGTCTCGTAAAACTGCTGGCTCCAGATGCAGCAGGAGAGCGGGCCGCGCTGCGAATCCAGCGGCGCATCGAAGCTGCCGCGCACCATGCCCCAGGGATGCAGCATCAGGTTCTTGCCGACCAGCCCGGAACGATTCGCCAGGCCATGTGAGAAGCGCGCGGATTTCGAATTGAGCAGCAGCCGCGGCGTGCCGATGCCGTTGCAGGCGAGGACCACCACCTCCGCGCGCTGCACCTGCTCCACGCCGTGCTCGTCGTAGTAGACGACGCCGGTTGCCATATCATGGTCGTCGACCAGGATCTCGCGCGCCCGGCAGCGCGTGCGCAACTGCACGCCGGCGCGCCGGGCGAGCGGCCAGTAGGTGATGTCGACGCTGCCTTTCGCGCCCTGCGCGCAGCCGGACTTGCACGGCCCCAGATTCACGCACTTTGCGCGGCCTTCGTAGTCCCGCGTCGCGATGGCGATGTCCGAAGGCCACCAGTGCCAGCCAAGCGCGTTGAAGCCGCGCGCCATGGTCTCACCGGCAAGTCCGAGCGGCACCGGCGGCAAGGGCGGTTCGTGCGGCGGGTAGGCCGGGTCGCCGGCCAGGCCGGCCACTCCCATGTGGCGGTCGTTGAGCGCGTAGTAGGGTTCGAGCGCCGCATAATCCAGCGGCCAGTCGTCGGCGACGCCGTCGAGCGTCCTCACGCGGAAGTCCGAGGGATGCGGGCGCGGAAAGTGCGCCGCATACAGGATGGTGCTGCCGCCCACGCCGTTGAAGTTGAGCGGCGAAATCGGCGAGTCGGCGTCGTTGATCGGGTAGTCCTCCGCGCGGCGGCGGATATTCGGATTGGGCGAGAACTCGCGCTCCTGGCGCACTTCCCAGTCGCGCCGGGTGCTCGGGTAGTCGGACGGATTCATCCAGTCGCCCTGCTCCAGGCAGAGGATGCGCATGCGCGTGTCGGCCATGCTCCAGGCGAACGCCGCACCCGAGGCACCGGCACCGATGATCAGCACGTCGACAACTTCGTTCTTCATGGCTCGATGTTACATCCACTTTTGTCCTGCGGCTTGGCCCAGCGCGCGTAGCGCGCTGGCCTGGGCTGCGCTGGTCGATATCTGTGGGCCCGGGACCTGCGCGGGCTTGCATCTTCCACGGCTTGTCTATACTGAAATATATCCACTGCAACCAGGAGATCGTCATGGGAATCGCAATGAGACTGAGTGATTACCTCAAAGCAAGCGACCTGCCGTACGAGGTGGTAAAGCACGCCCACAGCGGCAATAGTATACAGACCGCCAAGGCATCCAATGTGCCGGCGAACTGCGTGGCCAAGGCGGTCGTACTCGAAGACAGGTACCACGCCCTGATGGCCGTGCTGCCGGCATCAAGGCGGCTGGAACTGCGCGAACTGCGGGCGAGCGACGGCCCCGACCTCCATCTCGCAACCGAGGCGGACCTGAAAGGCCTGTTCATCGACTGCGAACCTGGCGCGGTTCCGCCAGTGGGTTCCGTCTACGGCCTCGAAACCATTTGGGATGACAGCCTGATGGAACAGCCCGAGGTGTACTTCGAAGCGGGCGACCACGAAACGCTGGTGCGCATGAAGACGCGCGACTTCATCGGCCTGATGAAAGGCGCACGCCATATGGCCTTCAGTGCTCAGATGGATGAGGAGCGCCGCCCGCTTTTCTGAGCAGGCCAGGATCGCAGCCTCTCCCGCTCAGGCGGAAGAGGCTAGCAGCGCGGGAACTCCACTCCCGCCTTCTAGGTTTCCAACCAGCGCACATGCTGCGCGGCGCGGCAGGGGCAGCCTCCCGGGAGAAAGGCGGGCGCATACAAAAAGCACGCGTTACACCTAAGGCGGTACCCGCTGATTTCATTCGGAAATACGCGCTGGGGCGGTCCGCCCCGCATAGAAATCTTGTACTTCGAGGGAGTGCGCTGAGCTCGGCGCCTTGCTGCGTCCTTGCCGTTTGCGATTCGCAAGACGCGGATTATTAGTATGTTTCTTTGAAATTCCAGGGAAATCTACACATCTGGCACGGACTATGCTCAGGATAGGGTAAGCAAGAGTCAAACGAAATAACCGGAGAACATCATGAGCACCAACACCCTGACAATGAACACCCCCGAACTGGCACTCGCAGCGCTGGAAGCAGCAGCTGAAAAATTCAACACCGCCACTGAGCATCTGACCCTCGTGACCAAGACCGTACTGATGCTCGTCGCCGGTCCGCTCCTGGGCCTGGCGTTCGTAATCGCACTGCCGATTGTCAGCGTCATGCTGACCGCCTACTACGGCGGGAAATTGATCGCAGCCCGCTACGCCCGCGTCGCAGGCTACGTGAAGAACGTCGCACTGTTCTTCGCCGCGCCCTTCATCGGCTTGGCCTACATCATCGCCCTCCCGTTCGTCGGCTTCGGCACGCTGGTCTACGTCGCGGTGAAAGCGGCCAGGAAATAGCGCCAGGCAGCAGTCGAGCTCAGCTCGCAATGAAACGGCCCTTCGGGGCCGTTTCGCATTTGGCCAAGGCAAGC
>CAKKSJ010000220.1 GCA_919902965.1 Burkholderiales bacterium | reverse complement strand
GCTGCACGCGCGCCGTGCGCGCCACCGGATCGAGCGCGAGGATGCGCTTCATTTTCGCAAGCGACAGCAGCACGCCCTTGCCGTGCGGCAGCGCCCCGCCCGAGAGTCCGGTACCGGCGCCGCGCGCCACCACCGGCAGCTTGAGCTCGCGGCAGATACGCAGCACGCGCATGACTTCGTCCTCGTTCTGCGGCAAGGCGACGACCATCGGCAGTTCGCGGTAGGCCGACAAGCCGTCGCATTCGTAGGGCTTGGTGTCCTCGCGCTCATACAGCACCGCATCAGAAGGCAGGATGGCGCGCAAGGCCTTTACCGCCTCGGCCTGGCGCAGCGGATCAAGCAAGCGAAAGCCCTGGTTCAATTCCACCTCCTGCCACCTGCGTTCACGCGGCCGCGATCCGCCGCCGGGCGCGCGCCAGGCGCATCGCCTCCGGTCTAATCCACCGTTCGATCACTTGGGTGAAACAGGAACACGGCGCGCCTATCAATCGGACCGTTGATGTTAGGCGCGCACCCTGGCACTGTCAATCTAGCGCTTCCGACATCAAGCGCTGCGGACATCAGGCGCTTCGGGCGTGCGTGCCCGGACCGATATCGGCGCGCCGACGCAGCGATTGTGGTCGGCGTCCGACCGGCTATACCCCTCGGCCGCGCGAGCGCGACCATGGACGCGCTTATGCCGCCGCGGGCGCCGGGAGGGTTTGAATTCCCCTATCCCGGCAGATTGCCCAGGAGCTGTCGCAGTATGAGGGGATATCCCCTTCGGGGACTTCCGTTGGGGCGCCTCCCCTCATGCTCCCCTAAACCAGAGGCCATTTCGGTAGTTCTGAAATGGCCTCTTCGGGACAACTGAGCGCTGGCTACTGCTTCTTTACGTCGCCCGTGGCCGCGCCGTGGAGCTTGACCTCCACCTTCTCTTCGAGGTTGTTGTAATACTCGTTCAGCACCGCGATCACTTCGGGCTTGGAGAACTCCGCAGGCACCGGCTTGCCCTCGCTCATGAGCTTGCGCAACAAGGTGCCCGATAGCAGGAGGCGCGCGCCGCCTTTGTAGTTGCCTTCGTCGTCGATAACGGCCTTGCTCTCGTGCGGGCAGGTTTTCATCGAAGCCATGCAGCCGCACTCGTAGCAGTAGAAGGTCCAGTCCATGCACAAGGGCTTCAGCTGCAGGGCGTCCTGCGGGATCTCGAGGAAAATTTTCTGCGCATCGAACGGTCCGTAGTAGTCGCCGACGCCGGCGTGGTCGCGACCCACGATCAGGTGACTGCAGCCATAGTTCTGACGGAATACCGCATGCAGGAGCGCCTCCCGCGGACCCGCGTAGCGCATATCCAGCGGGTAGCCGGCCATGGCCGTGCGCTCCTTACGGAAATACTTGTTGATCAGCGCATCGATCGCTTTCACGCGGACATCGGCCGGGATGTCGCCGGGCTTGAGCTTGCCCACGAGCTGGTGGATGTACACACCGTCGCAGACCTCGATGGCGATCCAGGCCAGGTAGGCGTGGGAGCCGTGCATGGGATTGCGCAGCTGCAGCGCGGCCACCGTGTTCCAGCCGCGCTCGGTAAACATTTTGCGCGCCTCGGCAGGCCGCTGATACAGACCCTTGAACTGCTCGGGGAAGTAGGACTCGGAGAGCACCTTGACCGGACCGGCCAGGTTCACCTCGGCCTGTTCCATCACCATTTTGACGCCCGGGTGCGCCTCGTCGGTGGTCTTGAAAATCTGCTCGCACTCGTGTTTCTTGTCGATGCTGTACTTCTCGGTCACCTTCATGCTGGCCATCAGCGTGTTCGTCTCGGTGTCCCAGAGTGCGACCTCCTCACCGATCTTGATGGAATCCGCGAGCGCCTTAGCCGCAGAAAGGGTGATCGGAATCGGCCAGAACAGGCCGTTTTTGGACGGCATC
>CAKKSJ010000219.1 GCA_919902965.1 Burkholderiales bacterium | reverse complement strand
CGGCATCGGCGCGGTGATGGGCGACAAGGGGCTGAAAGCGGTCGTCGTGCGCGGCACCAAGGACGTCAACGTCGCGCGGCCGGCCGAATTCATGAAACTGTGCGACGAAGTGCTGCAATACATCAAGTTCCGCGCCGACCATCCGATTCCCGGCGTTCCCGCCATCCTGCAGGGCCTGGGGTCGCCGCAGGAAATGGCGATCGTCGACGAGCAGTGGCATACCACCAGCTTCATGTGGGGCAATGCGCGCACCCGGCGCAAGGACTTCTGGACCCATGAGATTGAAGACAAGTGGCGCAAGTCGCAGGAGGACGTGCGCACGCGCCTGATCAGCTGCTACAACTGTCCGATGAAATGCGGGGCGACCATCTCGGTTCCGGGGCAGCCGACCTACATGATGAAGTGCTACTCCAAGCTGACCTACACCATGGCGGCCTATTCCGATCTGGAGTTCGGCTTCAAGATCGCGCAACGCGCCACCGAATACGGCGTGGACGGATTCTCCACGCCGCAGGTCATGGCCTTCGCACTCGAGCTGCTCGAGGCCGGCATCCTCAGCGACGCGGATTTCCCGGGCATGCCGGCCGACGTGGAGGGGCGCTTCTTCTGGTTGCTCGACCGGATCGTCAGGCGCGAAGGCATCGGCGACGTGCTCGCCGATGGCGTGTACTGGGCGGCCAGGCGCATCGGCAAGGGCGCGGAGAAGTTCGATCACAACACCATCAAGAAACACGAGCAGCTGCCGCTCAAGCTCGGCATGCTGAATCCGGTCTATTACCTGATGTACGCGACCGGCGAGAAAATCAATATCACCCAGATCGAGGGACAGTTTCCGCAGGCGCCGTTCCCGACCATGGAAGAGCGCGAGGCCTTCGTCAAGGACTGGTTCCAGGTGCCCGACGACAAGTTCAAGCGCTACCTGCTCGAGTGGGAGCCGCGCGGCGAGAAATCGAATCCGCACTACCCCTCGGTCGAAGCCAGCTGCGATGTCGTGGACTGGCAGGAAAAGATGCACTACATCGACGATGCGCTCGGCACCTGCGCCGGGCTGTCGTCCTTCCCGCTGAAACCGCCTTATCACATTCACAACTTCCCGAAATTCATATCGGCGGGAACCGGCATCGAGTTCGACTCGGCCAGCCTGTGGAAGGCGGCCACGCGCAATCGCACCCTGCTGCGCGCGATCAACGTCAGGCGCGGCATGCTCCGCGCCGACGACAAGCCGCCCGAGGACCACTGGAAAAAGCGCTTCCCCGACCTGGAGAAGACCCTGCTCGACGCGTACTACGAGCTGAAGGGCTGGAACGCGAACGGCATCCCGACCAGGGAGTCGCTGCTGGACCTGGACCTGGCCTGCGTCGCCGAGGACCTGGAGCAAAGGGGGATCCTCGGCGGGGCGAACGCCGGCAGTGACAAGGCCGCAGCAGAAACGCGGGCGAAGGAGGCGCTGAGCCATGCCTAAGCTCATGAAGAAGATCAAGTCGATTACCATCAATGCGGACTTGTGCAACGGCTGCCGCGCCTGTGAAGTCATCTGTTCGCTGTTTCACGCGAGCCCGCGCTACAGCAGCAACAATCCGGCGCGCTCGCGCATACGCATCGTGCGCGAGCCGCTGCGCGATATCTACCTGCCGGTGTACGCCGGCGAATACACGCAGGCCGAGTGCGCCGGCCGCGACACCTACATCATCGATGGCAAGAAATACGACGAGTGCGATTTCTGCCGCGCCTCCTGCCCGTCGAGGGACCTGTTCAAGGAGCCCGACAGCGGTCTGCCGCTCAAATGCGACATGTGCGAGGACGAGCCGGGGCTGGAGAAACCCAAGTGCGTGGAGTGGTGCCTCAACGACGCGCTGATCTACGTCGAGCGCGACGAGGAAGTCGAGGAGCAGGAGGCCAGCCCGCCGGACATCGAAATCGGGGTCGAGTCGCTGATCGACAAGTACGGCTTGCAGCAGCTGCTGGATACCGTCGCGAGAATGGCGAAATCCTAGGATCAGCGCCTAACAGCCGGGAACGAACATGGAGATGGTCACCCCCTTCAAGGAAATCATCGACGCCATCAAGGCGAGCGGCGGTGATGGGTTCAAGCATTGCTACCAGTGCGGCCTGTGCGATACGGTCTGCCCCTGGAACCGGGTGCGCAACTTCAGCATGCGCAAACTCGTGCGCGAGGCGAGCTTCGGTCTGACCGAGATCGAGAGCGAAGACATCTGGCGCTGCACCACCTGCGGCAAGTGCCCGCAGGTCTGCCCGCGCGACGTCAGGCAGATCGAGTCCGGCGTGGCGCTGCGGCGCATCGCCACCGAGTACGACGTGTTCCCGCATTCGGTGCAGCCGATCCGCGTGGTGGCGGCCAACCTGCGTGCCGAGGGCAATCCCTTCGGCGAGGAACGCGCCAAGCGCGGCAAGTGGGCCGACGGCCTGGAGGTCAAGCCGTTCACCGAGGGGATGGAATTCGTCTATATGCCCGGGTGTTATCTCGCCTACGACCCCAGGGCGAAAAAAATAGCCCGGGCCACGGTGGAGATCCTCAACAAGGCGGGTGTGGATTTCGGCATCCTCGGGCCCGCGGAGAGCTGCTGCGGCGAAAGCATACGCAAGACCGGTGACGAGGCGCTGTTCAAGGCACTGGCGCGGCAGAACATCCGCGCCCTGATCGATCACGGGATGAAGAAGGTCCTGGTGTCCTCGCCGCATTGCTTTCACAGCTACACCCGCGAGTACCCGGAGTTCATGGTGCACTTCGAGGTGGTGCACATTTCTCAGCTGATCCACAGCCTGGTCGCCGCGGGCAGGCTGCAGCTGAACACCGAATACGCAAAAACGGTGACCTACCACGACCCCTGCTACCTCGGCCGGCACAACGGCGTTTATGACGAGCCGCGTGCAGCGCTGAAAAGCGTGCCCGGCCTGCAGCTCAAGGAAATGCCCGAGTCGCGCAATAACAGCTTCTGCTGCGGCGGCGGCGGCGGACGGATCTGGATGGAAACCCCCAAGGGC
>CAKKSJ010000218.1 GCA_919902965.1 Burkholderiales bacterium | reverse complement strand
GATGAAAAACACATCCGCAAAGAAAACACGATTATGGAAAAAAACAAAAACAATTTAGGGTTATAACCAAGATCGCCGATCGCGTGCGGATTTGCTTTTCATCCGCACGCGATCGGCGATCCGCGCGGACGGGTCGCCGTCCGCGCAAGTTCTGTGGCCGCAGCCTGCCTTGCCGACATTGCGCGCTCCGCGCGCCAACCGTGTTTTCTTTACGGATGAAAACCACATCCGTAAAGAAAACACGGTTATGGAAAAAAGCCAAAAGAAGTATTGGGTGTGCCGATGTCGGCGTTCGAATCCGAGTTGGCGGCGCCGTCAAGATGATTTATTTTTCTCGCGACTCATGACCAGAATCTTTCCGTCTGCCTCGACTACGACTTCGCCATCCTGATTCAGGCATACGCCGCTTAATACGGCGATCCCGCCCTTGTGCCTGGGCTTGGCCTGTTTCTCTACGATGGTCCAGGTGGTGGTGAGCGTGTCGCCCGCGCGCACCGGCGCCTTGAAACGGCAGCTGTGCTCCAGATAGGCGATGGCCGTGCCGCCGAAGTACATGCCCACCGGGGCGGACACCAGGGCGCTGGTAAACGGGCCATGTAATATGCGGCTGCCGAAACGGCTTTTCTTCCCATGCAACTCGTTGGTGTGCAGCGGATTGAAGTCGCCGAACATCCCGGCGGCGAGCACCAGGTGCGTTTCGGTGACGGTCATCGCCGAGCCGAAGCTGTCGCCGACTTTGATTTCATTGTAGGCCTTGCCGGGAAACAGAACCATGCGCGCTCCTTGTTCATCCTGCCGGTATTCTGTGCGGCAGGCAACTCGCGGCAGGAGCGAATTATGTCAGAATCGCCGCCAGCGTTCACTTTGTGCGAGTCACCTCCGATGAAACTCTATACTTTCTTCCGATCTTCCGCCGCGTTTCGCATGCGCATTGCGCTCAACTGCAAGGGGCTCGCCTACGAGCCGGTACCGGTCAGCCTGCCCAAGGGCGAGCATAAGCTTGCGGGCTACCTGGAAGTGCATCCGCAGGGCCTGGTGCCGGCCCTGGAAGACCAAGGGCGGATTTTCGTGCAATCGCTCGCGATGATGGAATACCTGGAGGAGACCCACCCGCAACCGCCATTGCTGCCGGTTGGAGCCGCCGACCGGGCGTATGTGCGCGCGGTGGCGCAGATCATCGCCTGCGAGATTCACCCGCTCAATAACCTGCGCAGCCTGCGTTACATCAAGAAAAGCTACGGACTGGACGATGCGGGCGTCAACACCTGGTACCGGCACTGGATCGCCGAAGGGATCGAGGGTCTGGAAGCTTATCTTGCCGTTTCGAAAAAATCCGGAAAATACTGCTATCGCGATCAGCCCACCATCGCCGACTGCTGCCTGGTGCCGCAGGTGTTCAATGCGCAGCGCTACGACTGCGACCTGGCGCCGTATCCGACCATCATGGCGATGTTTTCGGAGTGCATGAAGCTCGACGCATTCATCGATGCCCAGCCGAGCAGGCAGGCGGACGCGGCATAGTCTTGTTGGTTTGATCCGCCGGAACTCGACTAGGCCGCTTACTTCTTTAGCCTGAGCGCCAGCCAGTCGATCAGCTGCTCGCTCGCGGCATCGCTCGCCGCGATCAAGGCGCGCACGCCGCCCGCCGCATTGGGTGTGTCTGCCGCGTGTTCGATATTGAAACCCTGCTGCGCCTCCACACCGCGCTGGCGGATCAGGCTCGCGCGCAGGCGCAACACCGCGCGGCTCTTGTCCGGCGTATCGAACACCTGGCTGAATTCCTCGAGTTCGAGCCGCAGCATATGACCGGCGCGCACGCCATCGGAGGGCACGAACACCCCGGCACTGCTCGCCCGGGCGAGGCGCGCGCGCAGCCTCTGACCGAGCAGCGCCGCAGGCGACATCACCCAGTGGCTCAGGGAATAGGCCTCCGGCCGGGTCGCGTCCTGGTAGGCGAGCCGGTAATAGATGCCGGCGTTGTCCATCCACGCTGGTGCGCTGATCTCGGCCACGACCAGATCCTGATGCAGGCGCAGACTGGCGTCCTTCTCGGCACGCGGGAGGCCGAAGTCGTAGCTGGCCATACCCTGGCGCGATTGCGGGCCCAGGGCGCAGCCTGCAAGCAGGGCAAGCGTCAGCAGCAATGCGGCGCGTAACATTATTTTCCTCCCGTGAAACCGGGTTCACCCGGACCGGGCCGTCCCGGTGGTGTTCCGAATACGAGGCTCTGCGGCTGCTCGCCCAGGGTGTTGATGACATGACCCAGCGCGTGCGTTTCCCTGGCCAGGTCATCGACGAGCAGATTCACGCGCGGCAGGGTCTCATCATTCACCGCGCGCGCCGTGCCGCCAAGCTCGTCCACGCCGGCTTTCACGCTGGCTTCCACGCCAGCTACCGCGTGAGCAAGCGTGTCCACGCGCTGATCCAGCTTGAGCGCGAGTCCGTTGGCGCTGACTATGAGCTGATCGGCTTTTCTGATGCTCGCGCGCGCGTCACCGGCCAGGCTTTTCGCTTCGGCGATCAGCGCGGGCATGGCTTGCAGGCTGGGCTCCAGTTTCTTGGTCACCACGCTTGCGCGCTGCGTAACTTCCTCCATGCCGGCGAGCGTGCGCCGCACGTGCCCCTGATTTTCATCGTCGAGCAGGCGTTTCACTTTCTCCGCGATTTCGGCAAACGAAGCGAACAGGATTTCGCCATCGTCCATGAGCGAGGGTTTCATGCGAATTTGCGCAATCGCGTCGGGACTGCCGGGCAGGGGAACCGTGGAATTGCCGTCGTCGCCGAGAAGCACATAGGCGAGGCCGGTGATGCCCTGGTAGCCGAGCTGGGCATAGGTGCCGCTGGTAACCGGCGTACCCTCGCGCACGCCGATGCGGATTTGCACGCGGCCCTTGTTTGCGGCATCGATGGAAATCTCCTCCACCTTGCCCACGTCCACGCCGCGATAACGCACCGGCGCCTCGGCCTT
>CAKKSJ010000217.1 GCA_919902965.1 Burkholderiales bacterium | reverse complement strand
GGCCCTTGATTTAGGGGAGCACGATGGGATGCGCCCCGAAGGAAGTCCCCTCGGGGGATGTCCCCTCGTTTTGTAGTAAGTTCCAAGTTCGATCAACGCCACGCGGCGAGCTTACTGCCTGCCGGACCGCGTGCAACCTTGAGAACCCAGCTGCATGACTGAACCCTCCGCACAACAGCGACGCAAACGACTGCGCATGGGCCCGCTGATGCGCGTGCTGCTGCCGTCGGTGTTCACGCTGATCCTGATCGTGCTGCTGGTGTTCACCATGTTTTTCACCGATTTTGACTGGCAGTGGGTCACCTTCCTTGCCGGCATCCTGTTCGCCTCGGTGCTGTCGCTGGTCAGCGCCACCTGGAAAAGCGGCTGGCGCATCGCGCGGCGCACGGCCGAGGCCGCGCACTACAAGCAGCGCCTCCACGCGGAAATTATTCAGCACCGCGGCACGCGCGAGCAGCTCGAGCGCGAGCTTGCCCTGCACCAGCAGGACCGCACGCGCCTGGCAAAGGAAAGCGAAGCACACCGCTTGGTAGTCGCGAACAGTCTGGTTGCCGAAAACAGGCTCGTCATGCTCAAGACGCATCTCGAGGAGATCGCCGTCTTTGTCGATCGCGACCGGAATTGCGGCTTCCATACCAGGCGTTTTGCTGCCTGGACCGGCATGAGCTCGGGGCGCATAGACGGGCTTGCCCTCTCGAAAGTGCTGCCGCCGCGCGAAGCCGAGGCGCTGCACCTGCAATTGCTTGACGCCCTGGACGGTCGCGCCGGGCGGGCCGAACTGTCGCTGCAACGCAAGCCTGGTGTTGAACAACGCGTGCTGGTGGACTTCCTGCCGCAACGCGATGCGGACAACGATGTCTGCGGGACACTGCTGCTGATCAAGGAGCCGAAGTCATCCGCCGAGGAAGCGTTGACGCCGGCCGAGGCCGCGCCGCAGGAGGCCGATTTCCACGCGGAAGATGAAACGCACGGCACCACCAAGCTGCTGATTGCGGACGAGAGCGGCAACGCCGTGTACCTCAGTTCGCTCACCGAGGAGCTGAGCGGCTGGGGCAATCCGCGCGAGCGCATCCTCCAGGCGATACAGAACGACGGCTTCGACTTGTACGCCCAGGACATTGTCGCGCTGGCCGCAGATGCGCCCGTCGAAATCATGCACGAATTGCTCATCCGCATGCACGACGAGGAAAAGAACATGGTGCCCCCGGGCACCTTCCTGCCGATTGCAGAGCGCTTCAACATGATGCCCGACATCGACCGCCTGGTCGTGCAGAAGGCCATCGCAATGCGCGCAGCCGCAAGAACCGGATCCCCGCTGGTGCTGTGCATAAACCTTGCACGCAGCACCATCGAGGACGACACTTTCCCCGCTTTCGTCGGGCGCGCGCTGAAGATTGGCCGGATACCCGCCCAGACGCTGTGTTTCGAGATCGCAGACAACGACGCGATCGCCTGCCTCCCCGACGCCGTGCGCCTCGCGCGCGCGCTCAAGCCGATCGGGTGCCAATTCACCTTGGATGGATTCGGCCGCGCAGGCGTAGGCTTCGAGCACGTCAAGGCGCTGCCGCTCGATTTCCTGAAAATCGACGGCAGTATCATTTTGCAGATCCTGCGCGTACCCGAGGCGCTCGCCAAAGTGCGCGCGATCCAGCGGGTGTGCAGGGTGATCGGCATACGCACCATTGCCGAAATGGTGGAAAGCGACGAAAGCCTGGCGGAGCTGCGCGCGCTCGGCGTCAATTACGCCCAGGGATTCGGCATCGCCAAGCCGCGGCCGTTTTCGCTTGGCGCCAACTGACAAAGGCGCCGCGCCCCGAAGCGGCAAGTTCGCCCCGGAGCACAAGCCCCGCCCGGCGAAGTGAGACGCTTGCGCGCAGGCCATGCCAGCTTCGATTGACAGCGCAAGCCTGGGTGCGTTTCAATGCAGGCATATTCGATTGTCCTGCAAAGCGCCGGATCCACACGCGGCCCTGCCTTTTGGCGAAGCGAGCATGAACGCATCCCCGTTTCTGACATTGCATGAACTGGTAAAAAAAGCGCGGCAGAAGCTCAACCACGACAACTGGGACTATATCGTCGGCGGCACCGAAACCGAGACCACGGTCAGGCGCAACCGGCTTGCGCTCGATGCGCTAGCATTCCGGCCGCGCGTGCTGCGCGACGTCAGCCAGGTCGACGCATCGGTGCAATTTCTCGGACGCACGCTGCGCCTGCCCCTGGTGCTTGCGCCGATCGGCGGCCTGGAGCTGTTCACGCCCGAAGGCGGCGCAGCGGCGGTCAAGGCGGCCGGGCGGTTCGGCGTCGCGCACATGCTCAGTTCGGTGTGCGAACCCGGCCTGGAAGCCGTGGCGCAGGCTGCACCCGATGCGCTGCGCCTGTTCCAGCTGTATGCACGCGGCGACGCCGGCTGGGTCGATGCGGTGGCGGCGCGCGCCGTTGCCGCGGGATACGGCGCGTTCTGCCTCACGGTCGACACCGCCTATTACAGCCGGCGCGAACGCGACTTGGCGAAACGCCATGCGCGCAGCGGCCCCATGCCGGCGCGCGAATTCCAGGCCCGGCTCACCTGGAGCGACGTGACCAGGCTCAAGGCGCTGCTGCCGATCCCGCTCATCCTCAAGGGGATAGCCACGGCGGAAGACGCAAAGCTCGCGCTCGAGCACGGCGTCGACATGATTTATGTTTCGAATCACGGCGGACGCCAGCTCGACCACTGCCGCGGCACCATGGAGGTGCTGCCGGAAATCGCCGCCGCGGTCGGCGGACGCACGCCCATCATGATCGACGGCGGATTCTGTCGCGGCGCGGACATCGTCAAGGCGCTTGCGGCAGGCGCGAACCTGGTGGGCATCGGACGCATGCAATGCATAGGCCTGGCCGCGGGCGGGGAGGCCGGGCTGGTGCGCCTGCTCGAAATCCTCGAACAGGAAATCCAGATCTGCCTCGGCCTGCTCGGCGTCAACACCTGGGCCGAGCTCGACCGCAGCTATCTGCATCCGGCGCCCCCGGCCAGCATCGGCGCGACGCTGGGCGCATTCCCGCTGCTCACGCTCGACGAGCAGTCGTTCTATTGAGCGCCACGACGGATTTCCACCAGGCAAAGGCGGCACACCATGCGATGGACTGAACGACGCGAGCGCTTCCGCGCGATTCTGGAAGGCAAGACCTGCATACATCCAGCATCGGTCTACGATCCGGTTTCGGTGCGCATCGCCGAAGACCTCGGCTTCGAACTCGGCATGTTCGCCGGATCGATCGCCTCGCTGACGGTATTGGGTGCGCCTGATCAGACGCTGATCACCCTCAGCGAATTCGCCGAACAGGCGCATCGCATCTGCCGCGCCGGCACCCTGCCGCTGCTGGTGGACGCTGACCACGGCTACGGCAATGCGCTCAACGTCATGCGCACGGTGGAAGAACTCGAGACCGCGGGCATCGCGGCCCTCACTATCGAAGATACCGCCCTGCCCCAGGCCTACGGCGCGGGCGCGGCGGCGCAACTGATCTCCATCGACGAGGGCGTGGGCAAAATGAAGGCTGCGATCGCCGCGAGGCGCGATCCGCGCCTCACTATCGTCGGGCGCACCAGCGCGCTGGCAGTCAACGGCCTGGAAGATGCGCTGGCCCGGACCTATGCCTACGAAACCGCCGGAGTCGACGCGCTGTTCTTCCTCGGCGTGCGCACGCGCGCGCAGCTCGAAGCGCTAGCCGCCGGCTGCAAGCTCCCCATCGTGCTCGGCGGCGCCGGCGCCGAACTGATGGACCGCACTTATCTCGCCACCCAGGGCGTGCGCATCTGCCTGCAAGGGCACCAGCCCTTCATGGCCGCGGTGGCAGCGGTGCGCGCTACCATGAAAGCGCTGCGCGAAGGCACGCCGCCGGCGCAACTGGCGAACCTCGCCTCGGCGCAGTTGATGCAGCAAGTAAGCCGCGACGCCGATTACGCGCGCTGGAGCCGCGATTTCCTCGCCTAGCGCACCAGACGATTCTCCATACCAATGAAGGCGACCCCATGGACTTCCCCGACTACGCCACCCTCAAAACTGAAACCGCCGCGCCGCATGTGCTGCTGGTGACGCTCAACCGGCCGGAGATCGCCAACGCGCTCAATACGCAAATGGGTCGCGATTTTCTAGACTTGTGGACGCGCCTGACCGAAGACGCAGGCGAGGTACGCTGCGTGGTGCTCACCGGCGCCGGCGACAAAGTGTTCTGCGCCGGCGCCGACCTGAAAGAACGCAAGGGCATGACGCGCGACCAATGGCAGCGCCAGCACGAATTGTTCGAGCGCCATTACTGGGCGCTGGCCGACCTGCCCGTGCCGGTGATCGCGGCGGTCAACGGCCATGCCTATGCCGGTGGTTTCGAGGCGGTGCTGTCCTGCGATTTTGCCTACGCCGTGAATACCGCGCGCTTCGCGCTGACCGAAGTCACGCTGGGCATCATGCCCGGCGCCGGCGGCACGCAAAACCTGCCGCGCGCAGTGGGTGAGCGCCGCGCCAAGGAAATCATCATGACCGCCCGCCCCTTCAGCGCGCAGCAGGCGCTAGCCTGGGGCGTGGTGAATGAAGTATGCCTGGCGGGCGAACTCATGCCGAAAGTGCTGGAGACCGCGAGCGCCATCGCAGGCAACGCCCCTTTGTCGATCCGCCAGGTCAAAAAATCTGTACGCTACGGCATGCAAATGGAACTGAAGACCGCCTACCGCTTCGAGGTCGAAGCCTACAACCATCTGGTGGAAACCGAGGACCGCCACGAAGGCATCAATGCCTACAACGAAAAGCGCAAGCCGGTATTCAAGGGGAAATAGCCATTCCGGAGCGGAAAAACGCTGCGAACTCTTCCGCCGGAACCGGATTGCCGGCGAGATAGCCCTGGAATTCATCGCAACCCTGTGCGCGCAGGAAATCGAGTTGTTCCTGGCGTTCCACGCCTTCTGCCAGCGCCGTCAGCTTCAGGGTTTTCGCCAGATTGATAATTGCAATCGCGATAGCGCGCTCATCCGCATCGGTGCCCAGATCGTCGATGAAGGAGCGGTCGATCTTGAGCTTGTCGATCGGGTAGCTTTTCAAATAGCTTAGCGATGAATAGCCCGTGCCGAAATCATCGATGGTGATCTTCACGCCAAGCGCGCGCAATCCTGCAAGCGCAATGCCCACGCTGTCCCGATCCATCAGGATGCTCTCGGTGAGTTCGAGTTCCAGATAGCGGCCTTCGAGCCCGGTGTCGTCGAGCGCTCGCTTGACCTCGGCCACCAGATCGCCGCGCCGGAACTGGACCGCCAACACATTGACGGAAATCGGCAGCGCGGCGAGCCCGGCCGCCTGCCAGGCCTTGTTCTGGCGGCAAGCTTCGCGCAACACGTACTGGCCGATCTCGTCGATGAGACCGCGCGTCTCGGCAAACTCGATGAAATCCGAGGGGTCGGTCAGGCCGCGCTCCGGGTGGCGCCAGCGCACCAGCGCTTCGATGCCGATCAAGCGCAGATCGCAGACCTGCAATTGCGGCTGGTAGAACAGCACGAACTCCCCGCGCCGCAGCGCCTCGCGCAGCCTGGACTCGCGCGCTTGCGTCTCGGCAGCGGTATTGGACAGGCCCGGCGAGTAGAAGCGGCTGTGGCCGCGGCCGTGTTCCTTCGCGCTGTACATCGCCGCGTCCGCATGGCGGATCAGATCGTCCGCATTGTCGCCGTCGCGCGGGAACACGCTGATGCCGATGCTCGCATTGGCGCAAATCCGCCGGTCTTCGAATTCGACCGGCGCCGCAATCACCTGCAGCAGTTTTTGCGCCACATTGGCGGCATCGTCGGGCGCGGAAAAATCGGCAAGAATCACCAGGAACTCGTCGCCGCCCAGACGCGACACCATGTCCGCCTCGCGCAGCACTTCCCGGATACGCCCGGCCACCTGTTTGAGCAGCACGTCGCCGGCGTGATGGCCGAGGGAATCGTTGATGGTCTTGAAATTGTCCAGGTCGATGAACATGATCGCCACCAGCGTGCCGTGGCGCCGCGC
>CAKKSJ010000216.1 GCA_919902965.1 Burkholderiales bacterium | reverse complement strand
TGGGGTAGCGCACGTGCTCGACCAGATCCTGAACTTCCTTTTCCGGTGCCGGGGTGAGCAGGCTGACCACGATGATCACGATGAAGCCTAGCGGTACGCCCCACAGGCCGGCGGAAATCGGCTGTATGCCCCACCAGATATGGTCGTTGATCGAGCCGGTGACGCCGAACACGCTGCGCAGCCAGGGTTGGGTCGTCGCCATGTAGTAGAAGGTAATGCCCAGGCCCGCGATCATGCCCAGGGTCGCGCCCCACTTGTTGGCGCGCCCCCAGAAGATGCCCAGGGTCAGCGCCGGGAAGAACGCCGCAGCCGCCAGCGAGAAGGCCGCAGATACCAGGAACAGGATGTCCGCCGGTTTCTGCGCTGCGACCGTGGCCGCGATCAAGGCCACGACCAGCAGCAGCACCTTCGATACCGTGACACGGCGTGCGGTCGACGCATTCGGATCCAGCATCTTGTAGTAGAAGTCGTGCGACAGCGCGTTGGCGATGGTGAGCAGCAGTCCGTCCGCAGTGGATAGCGCCGCAGCTAGGCCGCCGGCCGCGACCAGGCCCGATATGACATACGGCAGCCCCGCGATTTCCGGCGTCGCCAGCACGATGATGTCGCCGCCGATCGCGATCTCGGCGAGCTGTACCAGCCCGTCCTTGTTCAGGTCCACGATGGACAGCAGCGACGCATCCACCTTGCTCCATGACGCCACCCAGGCCGGAAGTTTTGCGAACTCCGAACCGACCAGCAGGGTATACACGTCGTACTTCGCCAGCACCGCCAGCGCCGGCGCGGTGAAGTAAAGCAGGAAGATGAAGAACAGCGACCAGAACACCGACTCTCGCGCCTGCCTCACCGACGGCGTAGTGTAATAGCGCATCAGGATGTGCGGCAGCGCGGCGGTTCCCACCATCAGGCAGAAAATCAGCGCCAGGTAGTTGCGGCGGGCGACGTCGCGCGCCGCTTCGTCCTTGCCCGGGAAAGCCTCGGCGTGGCGCAGCGGCGGACCGGCGCGCGCGGCACCGGCCGCATCCTTGGTCCACTGCGCCTTTGCCGCGGCGGCGTCCTTGGGAAACGCGTTGAGCGCATTCTGCGCGACGGCGACCCGATCGGCTGCGGCGTTTTCCGCTTTAAGTTTTTCCAGATTTGCGCTGAGCTTTTGCTTCTCGCTGTCGAACGAGCCCTGCAAGCCCTTCAGGTTGGCGCTCGCCGCGTCGGCGCGCGACTTGAACAGGCCGCGTACCTCCAGCTCTTTCGGGTCCTTGATCAGCACCTCTTCACGGGCGGTGACCTTCTCCAGCATCTTGCCGTAGACGAGCTGCGGCACCGGGATGGTGGTGTGCTTTACCGACAGCCAGACCACCGGAATCATGTAGGCGACGATCAGGATGATGTACTGCGCCACCTGGGTCC